>NZ_JBHJUK010000258.1:0-7136 GCF_042266225.1 Kitasatospora sp. NPDC056181 | reverse complement strand
GCCCGAGGCCGGAGCGGACGCGGGAGCGCGGCCACGTCCGTCCGGGGCCGCAGGCGATCGCCGGCCCCGGACGCCCGTCCGGCGCGCTGCGGCGGATGCCGGCGGTGCTACTTCGCCGGGGAGTCCACGACGACCAGCTCGCCGACGCCCTCCGCCAGGACCGACTGCGCGTCGGGCGGCATCCCGGCATCGGTGATGAAGCAGCCCACCTGGTCCAGTCGCGCGAAACTGCTCAGCCCGATCGCTCCCCATTTCGTGTGGTCGGCCACCACCACGACCTGGCGCGCCCTGGCGATGAATGCACGATTCGTCTGGGACTCGGCCAGGCCGGGACTGGTGAGGCCTTCCTCCTCGGTGACGCCGTGGGTTCCGAGAATCAGCTGATCGGCGTGGAGCGACATGATCGTGTGCTCGGCGACGGGCCCCACGAGAGCCTGGGAACGGGTCGAGGAGCCTCCGGTCAGGAGAACGACCGGGGCCTGTGCACCCGGTGCGGCGTGACTCCGGAAGAGCACCTCGATCGGAAGCGAATTGGTGAGAATCGTCAGATCGGGGATGCCGAGGAGCCGCTTGGCCACCGCATAGGTCGTCGTCCCGCCGCCGAGGGCCACGACGCTGCCCGGCCGGACGAGACCGGCGGCGGCAGCGGCGATCTCGGCCTTGGCCGTGGACTCCAGCGTCGACTTCGCGTCGAAGCCGGGTTCCTCCGTGCTCCTGGAGGCGGTGACCGCTCCCCCGTGCACCTTTTCCAGGAGGCCCTTCCCCGCGAGTACGTCGAGGTCGCGGCGAATGGTCATGTCCGAAACGTCGAAAGCCGCGACCAGGTCCGCCACCCGAACGGCGCCGTCGCGCCGAACCGATTCCACGATCAGTGCACGGCGCTGCTGGGCGAGCAATCCCTGATCCGCCACGGCACTCCCCGCATTCCCGATGCTCGTTCGACGGGCCGAATATAGCGCAGCGCCCGTAGGCGGTTCAGGGGTCGGCCGTCCGCAGTGCGACGTTCCGGAAACGCCCGGAACGCTGACGGACACGCCCCTACCGCCCGCGCACCGTCCGAAGCGCGATGCCCCGGTCCCTGCACGTTCCGCCCCGGGCTCCAGCCCGACCGGGGCAGCCCGACCGGGGCAGCCCGACTGGTCGTTCCGGCCGAGGCGCCCCGTACAGGGTAACCGCTTTCCAGTGCTCCTGCCGACCTGCTCCTGCCGACCTGCGCCCGCCGCCCCACCCGCGGGCGCCCCCGACGGCGGATCCACCACCGGCCCGGAGACGGCGACGCGACTGGCACCGAGCAGCCTGGGCACACCGTCCGAGCCTCCCCCGGCGGTGACGACCGCACCGCCCGGGCGCGCAGGCCGACCCCCGACGATCAGACCCGGCCGACCGTGCTCCGTCCCGATGCCGGTCCGGCACCGCCCCACGGTGCCCACGGTGCCCTGCCGGAGACCGCGCCCGAATGTTCGAGACGACGGCAGCGAGCAGGGCGTCCTTGAGTTCACCGACTCGGCGCTGGACCCTCCCACCGTGGGAGGGTCCACCATGATGGCGTGCGAGACGAACTCCTCACCATCGGGCGCTTCGCCCGCCTGTGCCGGCTCAGCGTGAAGCAGCTGCGGCACTACGACGAGCTGGGGCTGCTGCCTCCCCTCCACGTGGACGCCGGCTCCGGCTACCGCTACTACGCACCCGAACAGGCCCGTGATGCCCTGACCATCGCGCTGCTGCGCGAGATGGATCTTCCCTTGGCCGTGATCGCCCGGGCACTGGCTGCCGGGCCTGAGCGCAGGGCAGGGATCCTGCGCGCCGAGCGGGATCGGCTGGCCGAGCGGATCAGCAGGGACCAGGCCCGGCTGGAGATGCTGGAGCGGCTGGCAGAGGGCGGTCTGCCCGGCTACGAGGTGACCCTGGGCAGAGAGCCGGAGCGACGGCTGGCGGTGGTGCGAGCGGTCTGCACCCCCGCGGAGATCGGGACCAGGGTCGAGGAGTGCGTAGGTCGACTGCTGCCCGTGCTCGGCAGGACGGGAACCGCGTGGGAGCCGCCGCTGTGGGGGCTGTACCCGCTCGATCTGGAGGAGCGGATGGAGATCGCCGTCGGGGTGCGGACCCCGCAGGGGGAGGCCGTACCCGGCCTGGAATTCGAGGAGCTGCCGGGCGGACTCGTTGCCGAGACCGTACACATCGGGCCCTACGCGCAACTTCCCCTGGCCCCCAACGCACTCTTCGCCGCCGTCCACGAACGCGGACTGCGCCCGCAAGCACCCGTACGCGAGGCGTATCTCGTCGGACCGGCAGAGGCACCACAAGAAGAACTGATGACCCGACTGGTCATCCCCGTCCAGGAGAGCACGGCATGACCACGGTATTGGACATCGACGCCCGCGGCACGCAGCACTGCGAGACGACGGCCCTGGGCGTGCTGCTGCGGCACCAAGGACTCGATCTGTCCGAGCCCATGCTGTTCGGCCTCGGCTCCGGCCTGTCCTTCATCTACTGGGACGGCAAGAACATGGGCTTCCCCTTCCTCGGGGGACGGGTCAAGCCCTTCGACCTCACCCGAGACCTCGCCACCAGGCTCGGGCTGGAACTCCTGACCCAGGAGACCACCTCCCCGCGCAAGGCATGGGACAACGTGGCGGCCGCCATCGACGCCGGCCACCCCGTCGGACTCCAGCTCGACAGCTACCACCTGGACTACTTCGACTCGAAGGTCCACTTCGGCGGCCACGTCGTCGCCATGTACGGCTACGACGACCACCGTGCCTACCTGGTGGACACCGACCGGCAGGGCGGAGCCGTCTCCACCAGCCTGACCAGCCTCGCCCGGGCCAGGGCCGCGCGTGGCCCGATGACTGCCAGACACCGGTCCTTCGCTCTCACCGCTCCAGGCAACCTGCCCGCCCCGCACGGACGGATCGTCCCCGCCATCACCGCGTGCGCCGACGCCTTCCTCAACCCGCCCATCGCCAACCTCGGCCACCGCGGCATCGAGAAGGCCGGCAGGCTGGTACGCACATGGCTCCAGCGCACCGACAACCCCCAGCGCGATCTGCCGCAGGCCGCCCTGTTGATGGAGAAGGCCGGCACCGGCGGCGCCCTGTTCCGCAACCTCTACCGCGACTTCCTCGCCGAATGCACCGATCTGCTCGACAGCAGCCACCTGCGCACCGGCCACACGCTGTACACCGAGGCGGCCATCCTGTGGACGGAGGTCTCGGCACTGATCAGGAGGGCTGGTGAATCGGGCGACGAGCAGTGCCTCGTCCAGGCCGGCTCGGTCCTCGGCGATCTCTCACGCGTGGAGCGCGAGGCCATGCAAGCACTGAGCCGCCTGGGGAACGAGCCCCCGAGCGTGATCCGGCCCTGACAGCCTTCAGGAAAGCCTTCGTTTGTCGAAGACCGCCGATCCGACGGCCTGAAGGCCCCCGGAGCCTTCAAAGACTTCCTCGAAAACCCCGGTGGTTCGACAACTCCGGTCCGGCGCCCGCCGGGGGTGGTGGTGTCGCCGCCCGTCACCCACCGCCCGCGACTCCCCGCCCGTCACCCCCCGCCCGCGCCACCCGCCGGCGCCGTGCTGCCGCGTGCCACCAGGGCCACGCCGAGCGGCGCCTGCCGGGCCGGTGAGGCGCCGTCCGCGATCAGCTGGACGGCGCGCTCGCCGGCCTCCTCCAGTGGCAGACGGACCGTGGTCAGCGACGGCCGGAGGTCCACCGCGAACGGCACGTCGTCGAAGCCGATGACGGACACCTCCTCCGGAACGGCCCGCCCGAGGTCGTCCTGCAGCGCCGTCAGCACTCCGGCCGCCATGACGTCGCTGAGGGCGAGCACCGCCGTGACACCGGCATCGGCGGCGAACAGTCCGAGCGTCGCCTCCCGCCCGCCCGACCGGGTGAAGTCGGTGAACACCACTCTGCTGTCGGGGAGTTCACCCCCGAGCCGGGCCCACGCCGCCCTGATCCCGGCCAGGCGCCGGTGAACGGTGAGCAGGCCCGCGGGGCCGGCGACCACACCGATCCGGCGGTGGCCGAGCCGCCACAACTCGGTCGCCGCGATCTCCGCCCCGCCGCCGTGGTCGAGCGGGACGAACGGCTCGATGCCGCGTTCCCCGATGCAGGCCACCTGGCCGCCGTCCGACCGGAACGCGTCCAGTTCCGCCGTGAACCGCTGCGTGAGGTCCCGGTCGACCGAGCCGCTGCCCGCGATCACCAGGGCGCGGGCGCGCTGGGCCCGGAGACCCCGGACGTACTCGATCTCCAGCTCGGGGTCGCCGGCGGTCGCGGCGATCATGACCATCAGCCGGTGCCGCTTGGCGGCGCGCATGGCGCCGGCGGCGATGGCCGAGAAGTACGGGTCCGCGATGTCGTGCACGAGCAGGCCGACCACGGAGGTCGAGGAGCGGGCGAGGGCCTGCGCCGGGGCGTTGGACACGTAGCCGAGCTCGCGGGCGGCGCCCTCCACCTTGTGGCGCAGCTCCTCCCCCACCGTGCGGGGCCCGCCGTGGAGCACCCGCGAGGCCGTGGCGATCGAGACCCCGGCGTGTTCAGCCACGCGCTGGAGGGTCACGGCTCCGGTGGATCGCTTGGCACGGGTGGTTGACCTCGGGTTCGGCATGCTCGTAACGTACCGCGGTAAGCGCTTACCAAGAATTTCCCACCCCTCCCCCAGACCCGAAGGAACCCGCCATGCCCCGCAGAGTGATCGGCATCGTCATGAACGGTGTCACCGGCCGGATGGGCTACCGCCAGCACCTCGTCCGCTCCGTCCTGGCCATCCGCGAGCAGGGCGGCCTGCCGCTCGGCGACGGCGAGGTCCTGTGGCCGGAGCCGATCCTGGTCGGCCGCAGTGCCCACAAGCTCAAGGAACTCGCCGATCGCCACGGCCTCACCCACTGGACCACCTCCCTCGACGAGGCCCTGGCCCACCCCCTGGCGGAGGTCTACTTCGACGCCCAGGTCACCCCGGCCCGCGAGGCCGCCCTGCGCGCCGCGATCGCCGCCGGCAAGCACGTCTACACCGAGAAGCCCACCGCGGAGTCCCTCGCCGGCGCGCTCGAACTCGCCGCCCTCGCCCGCGAGGCCGGGGTCTGCAACGGCGCCGTCCAGGACAAGCTGTTCCTGCCGGGCCTGCTCAAGCTCAAGCGGCTGGTCGACGGCGGCTTCTTCGGCCGGATCCTCTCGGTGCGCGGCGAGTTCGGCTACTGGGTCTTCGAGGGCGACTGGCAGGACGCCCAGCGCCCGTCCTGGAACTACCGCGCCGAGGACGGCGGCGGCATGATCCTCGACATGTTCCCGCACTGGCGCTACGTGCTGGACCACGTCATCGCCCCCGTCCGGTCCGTGTACGCGCACACCGCCACCCACATCCCGCAGCGCGTCGACGAGCAGGGCCGGCCCTACCCGGCCACGGCCGACGACGCCGCCTACGGCATCTTCGAGCTGGAGGGCGGTATCACCGCCCAGATCAACTCCTCCTGGGCGGTGCGCGTCGACCGCGACGAACTGGTCGAGTTCCAGGTCGACGGCACCGAGGGCAGCGCCGTCGCCGGGCTGCGCAACTGCCGCGTCCAGCACCGCGCCACCACCCCCAAGCCGGTATGGAACCCCGACCTGCCCGCCACCGAGCCCTTCCGCGACCAGTGGCAGCAGGTGCCCGACAACGGCGAGTTCGACAACGGCTTCAAGATCCAGTGGGAGCTGTTCCTCCGGCACGTCGTCACCGGCTCGCCCTACCAGTGGGACCTCCTGGAAGGCGCCAAGGGCGTCCAGCTCGCCGAACTCGGCGTGCGTTCCGCCCGCGAGGGCCGCCGCCTCCCCGTGCCCGACCTGACGCTCTGACCTCCGGCCCCGCACCCCGACACGCTCCGGCCCCGCACCCCGACACGATTGCGTTGACACCATGACCGTCATCGACCTGCCCGGCCTCGGCCGCCACCGGATGTCCGAGCCCACGCACCTGCCCGCCACCGCCGCGCCGGCCACCTCCCGGATCGCGTACGCCGCCGCCCACGTCGTCGCCGACCCGCTCGGCGGCAACGCCGTCGGCGCGCCCGCCGTCGTCGACTGGGACGCCACCCTCGCGTTCCGCCGTCACCTGTGGTCCCTCGGCCTCGGCACCGCCGACGCGATGGACACCGCCCAGCGCGGCATGGGCCTCGACTGGCCCGCCACCCGCGAGCTGATCACCCGCTCCGGCGCGGAGGCCCGCGCCACCGGCGGTCTGCTCGCCTGCGGCGTCGGCACCGACCAGCTCACCCCCGGCGACCACCGCCTCGACACGATCGCCCGCGCCTACGAGGAACAGCTCGCCGTGGTCGAGGACGCCGGCGCACAGCCGATCCTGATGGCCAGCCGGGCCCTGGCCGCCAACGCCCGCACCCCCGACGACTACCTGCGCCTCTACTCCCACCTGATCGCCCAGTCCGAGCGGCCCGTCATCCTGCACTGGCTGGGCGAGATGTTCGACCCGGCCCTGGCCGGCTACTGGGGCTCGCCCGACCTCGACAGCGCCACCGCCACCGTCCTGGCACTGATCGAGGAGCACGCCGACCGGATCGACGGCATCAAGGTCTCCCTGCTGGACGCCGACCGGGAAGTCGCCCTGCGCCGGGCCCTGCCCCCCGGCGTGCGCCTCTACACCGGCGACGACTTCCACTACCCCGAGCTGATCAAGGGCGACGAACTCGGCCACAGCGACGCCCTGCTGGGCGTCTTCGACCCGATCGCCCCGGTCGCCGCCGCCGCACTCGGCGCCCTCGACGAAGGGGACCTCGACCGGTACGACGCGCTGTTCGCCCCGACGCTGCCGCTCGCCCGGCACCTGTTCGCCGCGCCGACCTACCACTACAAGACCGGCATCGTCCTCCTCGCCTGGCTCGCCGGCCACCAGGAGCACTTCACCATGGTCGCCGGCGCGCAGAGCGGCCGTTCCGTCCCCCACCTGGTCGAGCTCTTCCGGCTCGCCGACGCGGCCGGCGTCCTGCCCGACCCGGACCTCGCCGCCGACCGCATGCGGCGGTTCCTCGCCGTCGCCGCACCGCTCGGCTGAGGAATCCCCCCTCCCGGCCGGGGGGGGGGCCCCCGCGGGGGGGGGGGGCGCCCCCCCCCCCCCCCCCCCCCCGAAGGCGGGGGGTATAAAAAAAA
>NZ_JBHJUK010000257.1:0-7402 GCF_042266225.1 Kitasatospora sp. NPDC056181 | reverse complement strand
CGGTCAACGGCACCGCGCTGAAGACCTACTCCAACGTGGACGCGGCCGCCGGCTACCAGCTGCGCACCTTCGACCTCTCGTCCTACGCGGGCCAGACGGTCACCCTGAAGTTCGCCGGCACCGAGGACTCCTCGCTGCAGACCAGCTTCGTGATCGACGACACCTCGATCGCCACCAGCTGAACCCCGGCCGGTGACACCGGCTGAAACCAGGTGAGACAGGGAGCGGGGCCCGGCAGCGACGGCTGCCGGGCCCCGCGTCGTCCGCCCGCCCGTGAGCTTCCGGAAACCGCCCGGCAACCGCGGGGCAACCGCCGGGCAATACGAAACACGGGCGAAACGTGTCCGTCCGCGACCGGAAACCCGTCCTCGCGACACTCTCCCAACCGCGACCTGCGAACCCCACCCCGACGCAGGCCCTTGGGAAGGCACGCCCTATGTTCCTGGCTGACTCGTCGCCCGGCCTCGACACCGGTGACACCGCCTGGCTGCTGGCCAGCACCGCGCTCGTCCTGCTGATGACCCCCGGTCTGGCGCTCTTCTACGGCGGCATGGTCCGCACCAAGAGCGTGCTCAACATGATCATGATGAGCTTCGTCTCGATCGCCGTGGTCACCGTGGTCTGGCTGCTGGCCGGCTACTCGCTGGCGTTCGGCCGGGACGTCGGCGGCTGGGGCCTGATCGGCGGACCGGAGCACCTCGGCATGGCCGGGATCACCCCGTCCTCGCTCACCGGCCACGTGCCCACCGTGCTCTTCGCCACCTTCCAGCTCACCTTCGCGGTCATCACCGCCGCCCTGATCAGCGGCGCCATCGCGGACCGGGCGAAGTTCGGCTCCTGGGTGGCCTTCACCGCCGTCTGGACGCTGCTGGTCTACGTCCCGGTCGCGCACTGGGTGTTCGCGCCCGACGGCTGGATCCTGTCGGGGCTCGGCGCGCTGGACTTCGCCGGGGGCACCGTCGTCGAGGTCAACTGCGGTGCCAGCGGCCTGGCCCTGGCGCTGCTGCTCGGCCCGCGGATCGGGTTCCGGAAGGAGGCGATGCGCCCGCACAGCCTGCCGTTGGTACTGCTCGGTGCGGGCCTGCTCTGGTTCGGCTGGTTCGGCTTCAACGCCGGCTCGGCGCTGGGCGCCAACGGCCTGGCCGCGTCCGCACTGCTCAACACCCAGGCGGCCGGCTGCACCGGGCTGCTCGGCTGGCTGCTGGTGGAGAAGCGGCGGGACGGCCACGCCACCACCCTGGGCGCCGCCTCGGGTGCGGTGGCCGGCCTGGTCGCGATCACCCCGTCCTGCGGTAGCGTCGACCTGGTCGGCGCGCTGGTGATCGGGCTGGCGGCGGGCGTGGTCTGCTCGTACGCGGTCAGCTGGAAGTTCCGGTTCGGCTTCGACGACTCGCTGGACGTGGTGGGCGTGCACTTCGTGGCCGGCGTCATCGGCACCGGGCTGATCGGCCTCTTCGCCACCGCCGCGATGACCGGCGGACCGGCCGGCCTGCTGCACGGCGGCGGCCTCGGGCAGCTCGGCAAGCAGCTGGTGGCGGTCGCCGCCGTCGCGGCCTACGCCTTCGCCGCGACCTACGGGATCGGCCGGGCGGTCGACCGGGTGATGGGGTTCCGCGCGAGCGAGGAACACGAACTCACCGGCCTGGACCTCGCCGTGCACGCCGAGACGGCGTACGATCACGGCGTCCTGGGGCACGGCACGACCGCCCACGCCACCACCACCGTGTTCACGCACCCGTCCGACAGGACCCCCTCCGCATGAAGCTGATCACCGCGATCGTCAAGCCGTTCAAGTTGGACGAGGTGAAGAACGCGCTGCAGGCCGTCGGCGTGCACGGACTGACCGTCACCGAGGCCAGCGGGTACGGCCGGCAGCATGGGCACACCGAGGTCTACCGGGGCGCCGAGTACCGGATCGACCTGGTGCCCAAGGCCCGGATCGAGGTGGTGGTCGAGGACGAGGACGCCGAGCGGGTGATGGACGAGATCGTCCGGGCCGCCCGTACCGGGAAGATCGGGGACGGCAAGGTCTGGGCGGTGCCGGTGGAGTCGATCGTCCGCGTGCGGACCGGCGAACGCGGGCCGGACGCCGTCTAGTTCCCTCCCCCTCCTGCCGCCGGGTGTCGTGACCCCGGCGGCTCCGGCCGTCGGCGGCGGTCCGCCGCCACCGCGGGGCGGGCCGTCAGGACCTGTGGGTGGGCCCGGACCCGTGGGCGAGGGGGCCGGTGGCGGTCGCCCCGGAGCCCCGGAGCCCCGAGGGCCTGCGGGCCAGCGCCCTGCCTTCGGCGAAGCGGCCCCGGCCGGACGGCCCGTGCCGGCCCGCCGCGGGCGTCGCACGGTGAGGTGAAGGCCTGTGAGGCCGGGCCGTGCACCTCGACCGGGACCGTCCCCCGCGCCCTGCCCGCGCCCTGCCCGCGCCCGGCCCGCCCGGGTGTGCCGCCCCGGGCCCCCTGCCCGGCCGTGGTCCTCCGCGCCCGTCCGCGCCCGGCCCGCGGCCGGTCCCGGCCGTTCCTGCCCGGCCCCCCGTCGTCCGCGCCCGTCCATGCCGGGCGCGCGGGAAAGTCGCACACGAGCTTTCCGGAGCTGCAGAAACGTTGTTTCCAAGGCCTTGACGGGTCCAGGTCGCGACCCTAAGTTCAGCGCTGCAAGTTTCAGAAACGTTTCAGCAAGTTTCACGAGCGGTACCCCAGGCTGCCCCCACCCCAGCCCCCAGGAGACATCGTGGTCACCACCGCCCCCACCCGCCGGCCTGCCCGGACGGCCGGCGCGCTCACCGCCTCGGCGGCGCTCGCCCTCTCACTCACCGCGGCGTTCGGCGCCGCCCCCGCCCAGGCCACCCCGCCCGGCAACGGCAAGGACGTCACGGCGACCCTCTTCGAGTGGCGCTTCGACTCCGTCGCCAAGGCCTGCACCGACACGCTCGGCCCGAAGGGCTACGGCTTCGTCGAGGTCTCGCCGCCCCAGGAGCACATCCAGGGCAGCCAGTGGTGGACCTCCTACCAGCCGGTGAGCTACAAGATAGCCGGGCGCCTCGGCGACCGGGCGTCCTTCAAGCGCATGGTCGACACCTGCCACGCGGCCGGCGTCAAGGTGGTCGCCGACTCGGTGATCAACCACATGTCGGCCGGCTCCGGCACCGGCACCGGCGGGACGAACTACAGCAAGTACAACTACCCCGGGTACTACCAGGACCAGGACTTCCACTCCTGCCGCACCGCGATCAGCAACTACGCCGACCGCTCCAACGTGCAGAACTGCGAGCTGGTCAACCTCTCGGACCTCGACACCGGCAGCGCCTACGTCCAGCAGACCATCGCCGGCTACCTGAACGACCTGGCCTCGCTCGGCGTCGACGGCTACCGGATCGACGCCGCCAAGCACATCGCCGCCGCCGACCTCTCCGCGATCAAGGCCCGGACGGCCAACCCCAACGCGTACTGGGTCCAGGAGGTCATCTACGGCGCGGGCGAGCCGATCCAGCCCTCCGAGTACACCGGCACCGGCGACGTCGACGAGTTCCGCTCCGGCACCTGGCTGAAGAGCGCCTTCCAGGGCGGTCGGATCGCCGACCTCGCGAACTGGGGCTCCGGCCTGCTGCCGGGCGACAAGGCCCGCACCTTCGTCGACAACTGGGACACCGAGCGCAACGGCTCCACGCTGACGTACAAGGACGGCTCCGCCTACACCCTGGCCAACGTCTTCATGCTGGCCAACCCGTACGGCGCGCCCAACGTCTACTCCGGCTACGCCTTCACCGGCCACGACGACGGCCCGCCGAACGGCGGCACCGTCAACGCCTGCTACAGCGACGGCTGGAACTGCACGCACGCCTGGCGGCAGGTGGCCAACATGGTCGGCTTCCGCAACGCGGTGGCAGGCACCGGGATCACCAACTGGTGGTCCAACGGCAACAACGCGATCGCCTTCGGGCGCGGCAACAAGGGCTTCGTGGCGCTGAACCGCGAGTCCGGCCCGGTCACCCAGACCTTCCAGACCTCGCTGCCGGCCGGTTCGTACTGCGACGTCCAGCACGGCGACCCGGCCGCGGGCGGCTGCACCGGGCCGTCGTACACCGTCGGTTCGGACGGCCGGTTCACCGCCACCGTCGGCGCGGGCGACGCGGTGGCGCTGTACGTCGGCGCGCCGGGCGACACCGGCGGCGGCAACCCGGTGGGCGGCGGCGCGTCCTTCGCGGTCAACGCGACCACCGTCTACGGCCAGAACATCTACGTGGCCGGCAACACCGCCGCGCTCGGCGGCTGGGACACTGCCAAGGCGCTGCCGCTCTCCTCGGCCGCCTACCCGGTCTGGAAGCTGGACGTGGCGATGGCCGCCGGTACCGCGTTCGAGTACAAGTACATCCGCAAGGACGCCGCCGGGAACGTCACCTGGGAGTCCGGCGCCAACCGGACCGCGACCGTGCCGGCCTCCGGCCAGGTCACGCTGAACGACACCTGGCGCAACTGACCCCGGTCTCCGCGCCGACGGCCGCCTCCCGTGCACCAAGGGGGCGGCCGTCAGCCTGTCGTGACGGAGGATCACCCGGGCGAGTGGCTTCACGGAGTCCAAACCCCCGGGTCGGGTGAACGCTGCCACCATCGCGGGATGAGCACCACCCCCGTCGTCCTCGACGTCGAACTCTGCGGCGGCCGCTGGGACGGCCACCGCAAGCGCGTCAACGCCACCGCCCCGCCGCCCTCGCTGCGGATGGTCCTGCGCGCCGAACTGCCCGCCACCGACGCCGGCGAGTACTGGCCGACCACCAGCGTGTACCGGCTGGACGAGGAGGGCGGCCGACGGCGCTACCGCCACTCCCACGACGAGTAGCGCCGGCTTCCCCGGTACCTCCCGCGGTGGCTTCCCCGGTTCCTCCCGCGGTGCCGGCGCCGGCCCCTCCCGTGGCGGGGGCGCCGCCACCGGACCGGCTCAGCCCCGTCCGATGTAGGGCATGGCGGTCGCCATCACGGTGGCGAACTGCACGTTGGCCTCCAGCGGCAGCCCGGCCATGTGCCGCACGGTGCGGGCCACGTCGGCGACGTCCATGGTCGGCTCCACCGTGACCCGCCCGTCCGCCTGCCGCACGCCGACGCTCATCGCCGCCGTCATGTCGGTCGCGGCGTTGCCGATGTCGATCTGCCCGCAGGCGATCCGGTACGGGCGGCCGTCCAGCGACAGCGACTTGGTGAGCCCGGTGACGGCGTGCTTGGTCGCGGTGTACGCGATCGACTGCGGCCGCGGCACGTGGGCCGAGATCGAGCCGTTGTTGATGATCCGGCCGCCCTGCGGGTCCTGGGCCTTCATCTGCCGGAACGCGGCCCGCGCGCAGAGGAAGGCCCCGGTCAGGTTGAGGTCGACCACGGCCCGCCACTCGGCGACGTCCAGCTCGTCCACCGGGGTCGGCGCGCCGAACGTCCCGGCGTTGTTGAACAGCAGGTCGACCCGGCCGAACCGCTCGGCGGCCGTCGCGAACAGCGCGTCCACCGCCGCCGGGTCGGTGACGTCGGTCGGCGCCACGGCCACCGCACCGCCCGCCGCACCGCCCGTTCCCCCGTCGTCCGTCCCGTCGCCGCCGGTCCCGGCCGCGGCCGCCGCGCAGAGCCCCGCCGTCTCGCGCAGCGGCGCCTCCCGCCGGCCGGCGAGCACCAGCCGCCAGCCAGCGGCGGCCAGCTCCACGGCCACGGCGCGGCCCACCCCGCTCCCGGCTCCGGTGACGACGGCGATCTGCTGGGGCATGGCGGCTCCTCGGGCGCTGGTACGGGCGAACTGATCGTCCCCGATCGGGCTCCCGGGGTCACTGGTACGAGGGCCCAAAACGCGGCGGGCCCGGACCGCGCGCGACTGTGCTCCCCGCCGTCCGGCGGGGACGCCCCCCGCCGATCGGCAGGCTTGTCGAAAGCCTTTACCGGATCGGGAACAAACATTGGATTGACACTGGTCCAACCGCAACCGGCTCGCCCCGGCCCACGTCATAAGATCGCAGGACGGCACGCCTCCGCGAGGGGCGGCGCGCCGCCTCCCGGGGGCCACGGACGACGTCGTGCCCCCGGCCTGTCCGGCCCCACCCGGGGGCCACCGCCCGGCTCCCGACGGAGCGGGCGCGACACCGGTCGGAGAGTCCTCACCTTGCAGCCGCAGTCCACCCGTATCCGCGCCGTCCTGACCGGCGCCGCCGCCTTCACCCTGGCCGCCTCGCTGGCGGCCTGCGGCAGTACGGACGCCGGCGGGAAGAAGGGGGACACCGCCAAGGCCGCCGGCACGGCGAGCGCGAGCGGCAGCACCGCCCCCGGCTCCCCGTCGGCCGCCGGCAGCACCTCCGCGGCGCCCGCCAGCGCGACCCCGACCGCCTCGGGCAAGGTCCTGATGCCCACCGGCCCGGCTGCGACCCTCACCAAGGCCCGGGACACCGCCGCCGGCCAGATCCTGGTGACCACGCTGGCCGGTGCCAAGTCGGGCGTCTCCGGCAAGGTCTGGGTCTGGCTGCCGCCCGAGTACAACGACCCGAAGTTCGCCAAGACCGGCTTCCCGGTGCTCACCCTCTTCGCCGGGGGCCAGAGCAACGGCTACAACACCTGGACCGACGACCAGCTGCCGATCCAGCAGGTGAACGCCGAACTGTCCAAGGCCGGCAAGGCGCACCCGTTCATCATGATCATGCCGGTGCAGAACTTCAACAGCGACGAGAAGAACGCCCTGGACTGCGCCGACATCCCCGGCCAGCCCAAGATGGGCACCTGGATGGCCGAGGACATCCCGGACTTCGTCCGCGCCAACTTCCGCACCGTGAAGGGCCGTGACGGCTGGGGCCTGATGGGCGCCTCCACCGGTGCGTTCTGCAGCGCGAAGCTGGCCCTGCAGCACCCGGACAAGTTCAAGGCGGCCGTGCCGATCGACGGCTACTTCAACCCGGACTCGGGGCTCTGGAAGGGCCACGAGGCCGAGCGGCAGGCCAACAGCCCCGAGACGATGGTCGCCCTGGGCAAGGCCGACGTGAAGATGCTCGTCACCGCCGGCGGCGCCAACGCGTACGAGACCAAGCTGGTCAAGGCGTGGGTCGCCAAGGCCACTCCGCCGCTCGCCATCGAGTACTACGAGCAGCCCGGCGGCAAGCACCTCACCAGCGACTTCAAGAAGATGATCCCGGACACCCTGCAGTGGCTCACCAAGAACCTGGCGGGCCCGCAGAGCGACTGATCCGCAGAGCGACCGACCCCCGAGCGACCGACCCCTGGGGGCCACCGACCCCGGGGCGACCGCCCTCGGGAGCGACCGACCCGAGCCGCCCGCTCGACCCGCGCTGATCCGCTGACCCGCCGCCCGGTGCGGCCGCCGACGGCCCGGCCCCTTTCACCTGGACCGACGACCAGCTGCCGATCCAGCAGGTGAACGCCGAACTGTCCAAGGC
>NZ_JBHJUK010000256.1:0-7412 GCF_042266225.1 Kitasatospora sp. NPDC056181 | reverse complement strand
ATTCCTTTAACCCATTCTTTTGGGTGGGCTGTTTTTTTTTAATATCCCCCCCCCCCCCAGACCACCCCGGGGGGGGTGGGCCCCCCCCCCGGCCGGGCGGCCCCGGTTGGGCCGCGGGGCCCCGCGGCGGAGGGGCTCAGCCGCTGACGCTGGCCGTACCGGTCTCCAGGTGTCCGGTGAACCGCTGCGACCAGGTGGTGTCGGCGTCCACCGTGACGGTGAAGTCGTACCAGCCGCTGGTGTAGGCGACGGCGTTGAAGAAGTCGGTGACGCTGCCGCCGGCCGGGACCTGGTACGTCCAGGGGCCGTCCGTGCGGTAGTTGTTGGAGGCGATGGTGAAGGTCAGCGGCGTGGCGCCGGTGTTGGCGAGCTTGAAGTAGACCGCGAGCCTGCCGGTGCCGGGCTCGACGGCGTACGAGGCGGTGACGGCCGCGTTCTTGCCCGCCTTGGTGGCGTCGCCCTTGAAGCGGCGCAGGAAGCGGTTGGGGCCGACCACCGAGAGGTCGTACGGGCCGCCGCCGAAGCCGGTGCCGCAGTTGAAGAAGTCGCTGGTGTTGCCGCCCGGGTCGACGGTGTACTGCCAGGGGCCGCCGCCGCGGTAGGCGTTGGCGTACGCGGCGAAGTGGGCCGACTTCACCGCCGCCGCGCCCGCGTTCTCCATCCTGATCCAGACCTTCATCGCCCCGGCCGAGCCGAACTCCAGGTGGTCCAGGTTGGCGTTCGGCTGGTACGGCAGGGCACGCGCGGGGCGGGTGCCGGACTCCTGCAGCGGGAGCTGGTTGTTCACCGGGGCGGGGTTGGGCAGCGGGCCGCACGCGGACAGGCCGATGGTCTGCGAGGTGTCGGGCAGCGCCGGGAGGCCGTAGACCGGGTTGGCGAAGTCGAAGAGGCCGGTGAGGTCGCCGCAGACCTTCCGGCGCCAGTCGCTGATGTTGGGGCAGGTGGCCGGCTTGCCGAGGGCGGCCGTCCACTTCTCCAGGAAGCGCAGGACCGAGGTGTGGTCGAAGACCTCGGAGTCGACCCAGCCGCCGCGGGTCCAGGGCGAGATGGCGATCATCGGGACGCGGAAGCCCAGCCCGAGGTTCTTGCCGCCGTAGAACTCGCCGGGGGTGCCGGCCGGGGCGGCCGGCGGCGGGACGTGGTCGAAGAAGCCGTCGTTCTCGTCGTAGTTGAGGAAGAGGACGGTGGAGTTGAAGACGTCCGGGTTCGCGTTGAGGGCGTCGATCACGTTGTGGACGAAGTGCGCGCCGTCGGCCGGCGTGGCGTACGGGTGCTCGGAGACCTCCTGGTTGGGCACGATCCAGGAGACCTGCGGGAGGGTGCCGTTCAGCACGTCGGCCCTGATCGCGGCGACGATGTCGTCCGGGGTGCGGCCGGTGGCCTTCGGCACGGAGCCCATGCCCTTGACGGCGAGCGGGCTGCCGGCCGGGGCGGAGCTGAACTGGGTGAAGTAGGCGAGCGCGTTGTCGCCGTAGTTGTCGGCGGCGTTCTGGTAGACCTTCCAGCTCACGCCGGCGTTCTCCAGCGCCTCGGCGTAGGTCTGCCAGCGCAGGCCCTTCTCGTCGCCGCCGTCGTACGCGGGGCCGCCGGCCTTGCCGTCCGGGTCGATCTGGCCGGACCAGTGGTAGGTGCGGTTGGGGCCGGTGGCGCTGAGGACGGAGCAGAAGTAGGCGTCGCAGACGGTCCAGTTCTCGGCGAGCGCGTAGTGGAACGGGATGTCCTGGCGGGTGAGGTAGCCCAGGGTGCGGACGTTGCCCTTGGCGAGGACCCAGGAGTCCAGCTTGCCGCCGTTCCACGCGGTGTGCTGGTCGCTCCAGCCGTGCGCGAGGTCGCCGTTGCACTGGGCCAGCCGCTCCGGGTCGGCCCCGCCGGCGGGCTTGGTCAGGCTGAACTGCCACGGGTACTGGCGGCCCAGGCCGTTGGGCTGGTTGAAGACGCTGTAGCCGCCGGCGATCTGGATAGCGCTGCGGTCGGCGAAGCCGCGCACGCCGCGCAGCATCCCGAAGTAGTGGTCGAAGCTGCGGTTCTCCTGCATCAGGATGACGACGTGCTGCGCGTCCGCGATGGTGCCGGTCTGCGACAGCGCCGCCGACGGCGCGGCGGCGGGCGTGCCCGGTGCCGCCCCCGCGCCGGTGGTCCCGGCCACGGCCAGACCGGCCGCCGCCGCTCCCGACAGTGCGACGAACTTCCTACGACTCAGCTCGGCCATCAGCCCGGCCCGTCCCTTCGCTGGCGATGTTGTGCACACAAGTTGGGCCCCCGATCGCGCAGCATCCTCCACCCCGCCGGACCTCCCCACCAGAGGGCCTCGTCAGGGTTGGCGGAGTGTTCGCCCCGTCGTCACCGGGCGACGTCCGGCTGAACGCCCGGACTCAGTCCTTCACGGTGATGCCCAGGGCGTGGGCGAACTGGGGAGCCAGTTCGAGGAGTTGGGTGGAGCTGATGACGGCGCCCTTCAGGCCCTGGTGACCGTCGGGCAGGCCGAGGCGGACGGCGCCGCGCAGGTCGGCCTTGCTGAGCCTCGCCCCGCGCAGGCGGACCTCCTCCAGGGTGGTGCCGGGGAAGGAGACGTCCGTCAGCCGGGCGTCGCCGAAGTCCACGTCGCGCAGCAGGCAGTCCTCGAAGACGACGTCACGCAGGACGGCCGCACGCAGGTTGACCGCCTCCAGCTTGCAGCCGCGGAAGACCGTGCGACGCAACGCCGATCCGTGGGCGGAGACGCCGGCCAGCACGCCGCCGGTGACCGTGCTGTCCTGCCACTCGGACTCGCTGAGGTCGCAGCCCACCCAGCGGCCGGCCTGCGCCCAGACCTCGGTGAAGCGGGCCTGGCGGAGCTTGACCCCGCTCAGCGCGACGCCGGTGAAGGCGCACTCCAGGAAGGTCGCGCCGCCGGCCCGCTGGTCGGTGTACTCGCCGCCGTCGAAGTGCACGGTGTCGTAGCGCTCGTCACTGCGCAGCGGCCCGCTGTGCGGGGTCAGCAAGTGGGCGTAGGGCAGGTCGGAGAGGCGGTCGGGGACGGGGAGCGGCATGGCGGACGGCACCTCGCGGTCGGTGGACGGGTCTCGCCCGCATGCTCGCACGCGGCACCGACAGACCCGGCCACCCACGGGGGCGGCCGGGCCGTTGCGTGCCGGGGCGGTGGATCAGCCGCGCGCCCAGAGGGAGTTGACCCGGCTGCGCTCGGCGCTGTTCGGGTACGGGTTGGTGCAGGAGGTGCCGGGGCCGCCGCCGGACATCAGCTCGCTGCACGGGCCGGAGTAGTGGTCCGGCAGGCCGAGCACGTGCCCGGTCTCGTGGGCGGTGACCCGGGTGGAGTTGTACTGCCGGTTCTGCTGGTAGTCCAGGAAGATGTACCCGCGGCCGTGCCCGTCGGTGCTGGCGTACGAGCCGCGCGAGTCGTTGCCCTCGTAGTAGCGGAAGTCGGCGGCCGAGCCGGAACGCAGCTGGACGTTGCCGACCGAGCTGTTCCAGATCTGGGCGCTCTGGGCTATCTGGTTGCGGAAGGTCGGCGCGCTGCTGGCGTCGTAGGTGACGTAGACGACCTTGAGGTACGGCGTGGCCGCCTGCTTGGCGAGCGCCGACTTCATCACGGCCTCGTAGAACGCCTGGTTGTCGGCGTCCTCGGCGGCCGAGCCCGCGTAGCCCGCGGCGGCGGTGTAGCCCTGGACCGGTGCGGCGGGCGCCGCCACGGGTGCGGCGACGGCCGTGGCGGGCAGGGCGGCGAGGCCGGCCGCGAGCACCAGGCCGACGGCGGCGGAGAGCGTGCGGGACATGCGGTTCACGTGGGGGCTCCTGTTCGCGGGGGCCGCGGCCGCCCGGGGCGGGCCGCGGTGAACGGGTGAACGGGTGAACTGTGCGCGGTGCGGGGGTGCGCGGTGCGGGGGTGCGCGGTCTCACGGTGTGCGTGTGCGGTGGAGCGGGTGCGCGGTGGAGCGGGTGCGCGGTGGAGCGGGTGCGCAGCGCGCAGGGGTACCGCGGTGCGGGGTGAAGGGGTGCCTGGTCGGCGTGGAACGGAACGGCGGTCAGCGCGCGGTGGCGGCCAGCCCGTTCTGCCAGAGGGTGTTGACCCGGCGCCGCTCGGCGCTGTTCGGGTACGGGTTGGTGCAGGACGGGCCGGGGCCGCCGCCGGACATCAACTCGCTGCACGGGCCGGAGTAGTGGTCCGGCAGGCCGAGCACGTGCCCGGTCTCGTGGGCGGTGACCCGGGTGGAGTCGTACTGCTGGTTCTGGGTGTAGTCGAGGAAGATGTAGCCGGACCCGTGGCCGTCGGTGCTGGCGTACGAGCCGTTGCTCGGGTCGTCGCCCTCGTAGTAGGAGAAGTCGGCGTTGGAACCGGCCTGGAGCCGGACGTTGCTGACCGAGCCGTTCCAGATCTGGGCGGCCCGGGCTATCTCGGAGGAGAACGACGGCGCGTTGCTGGGGTCGTAGGTGACCACGACGGCCTTGAGGAACGGCGTGGCGGCCTGCTTGGCGCGCGCCGACTTCATCACGGCTTCGAAGAAGGCCTGGTTGTCGGCCTTGCCGCCGCTCTTCTGCGCCGCCGCAGGGGTGTAGTGCTGCACGGCCGCGGCGCCGGAGGCGGGTGCGGCGGAGGCGGCGGTGGGAAGGGCGGCGACGCCGGCGGCGAGGGCCAGGCCGAGGGCAGCGGAAAGCGTCCGCGACATGCGGTTCATGTGGGGGCTCCGATTGTGCGAGCGCCGCGGCGGGTGGGGGCCTGCCGCGGGGCACCGGATGAATCCTGCTGCCCCAGAGCTTCGGTCAGGGCGGCGGCCCGGCGGATGATGTCAACCGGCGATAGCGCGGGCCAATCTCCCCCGGGCGGCGGGGGTTCCGGGTACCGGACGGCGGGGGCCGGGGACCGGACGGCCCGGGAGAGGTGGGCCGCCCCCGGGCGCCCCCGGCCGCCCCCGGGCATCCCCTGTCATGTCCCTGGCGTCACACCCATTCGCCCGTTATGCTCCCGATGTGGAGCTCGACGTGAGACACCTCCGGGTGCTGTGCGCGATCGCCGACAGCGGCAGCCTCCGCAAGGCCGCGCTGCACCTCGGCATGACCCAGCCCTCCCTCACCACCCAGCTGCACCGCATCGAACGGGCCGTCGGCGGCACCCTGTTCACCCGCGAGCAGACCGGCAGCCGGCCCACCGCGCTCGGCCACTCGGTGCTGTCCCGGGCCCGGCC
The DNA here is from genome assembly GCF_042266225.1 of Kitasatospora sp. NPDC056181. Classification (NCBI taxonomy): domain Bacteria; kingdom Bacillati; phylum Actinomycetota; class Actinomycetes; order Kitasatosporales; family Streptomycetaceae; genus Kitasatospora; species Kitasatospora sp. NPDC056181. Next base: position 2,232 of record NZ_JBHJUK010000256.1, on the reverse strand, counting down.
GGTGATCGCCGAGATGGCCGCGCTGGTCGCCGCCGCCCGGCAGGAGGCCAGGGACGCGGCCAGCGGCGAACGGACCCGCCGACTGCGGATCGGCAGCGTCGGCAGCCGGGCGGTGGCGGCCTGGCTGCGCCGGGTGCACGAGCGGCTGCCGGAGACGGACACCACCATCCACATCGACGTCTCCGCCAACGCCCTGCTGCGGATGGTCGCCGCCGACCAGCTGGACGTCGCCTTCGTGCACGAGAGCGAGGGCTTCCCGCTGCGGGTGCCGGCGGACGCCGAGCACCGGGTGCTGATGGCCCGGGAGCCGCAGTTCGTCGCGCTCGCCGCCGGCCACCCCGCCGCCGCCCGCCCGGTGGTGCACCTGGCCGACCTCGCCGAGGACACCTGGATGGTCGACCCGACCGCCGACCACGAGTACGCGGCGATGCGCCGGGTCTTCACCGAGGCCGGGCTCAACCCCCGGGTGGTGCAGGTGCGCGACAACGCGACCGCCGCCGAGCTGGTCGCCTCCGGCGAGGCCGTCCGCCCCTGCCAGCCGACCTCCGCCCCCGGCCCCGGCACGGTCGTCCGCCCGGTGCACGGCGACCCGCTGGCCGTCCGGTTACTGCTCGCCTGGCGGCCGCGCGCACTCGGCCCACCGGCCCTGGACGCGCTGTACGGGGAGCTGCGCGCGGCCTACCTGGACCTGGCGCAGGCCAACCCGGCCTACCGGGCCTGGCTCTCCCGGCAGGACCGGACGCTGCACCACCTGATCGGCCCCTCCCCCGACGGGGACCCCGGCGACGGGCAGCCGCCGGGATCCCGCCCCTCCTCCGGCCGGGACGGCCACGCCGGCCGGGACACCCGCCCCGGACGGGACGGCCTCCAGGGACGGGACGGTCATGCCCCGCCGCGGGCGTGCATCGTCACGCCGAGCGCGACCGTGGCCGCGCTCACCAGGCCCGCCGCCAGGACGCCGGAGCCGCCGGCCGCCGTGCACGCCAGCACCGCCACCGCGGCGGCCGGCAGCAGTGCCTGCTCGGCCCCGGTCTTGACGTGCCTGGCGTGCAGCAGCCAGACGGTGAACAGGTAGAGCGCGGTCGGCACGGTCACCGTCGCGGTGGCCGCCGCCTCGGAGACGTGCGCCTTGTGCACGGCCGACTCCACCGCCACCTCCAGCCCGGCCCCGATCGCCGCCGCCGAGCCGAACACCAGGTAGTGGCCGTACCCCCAGAGGAACGCCTGCCGGTTGGAACGCAGGTGGTCGTGGACCGGCCGGGCGAAGTAGATCCACCAGGCGGAGAAGCAGACCAGCAGGCCGCCGACGGCGACCGGCACCAGCCGGCCCAGACCCTCGTGCTCGTCCACCGCCGACTGCACCGCGACGGTCGCCGCCGCCACCGTCTCGCCGAGGACGATCAGGGTGAAGAGGCCGTACCGCTCGGCGATGTGGTGCGGGTGCCAGGGGGTCTGGAGGCGCAGCTCCGCGATCACCGGCACGGACAGCTCGGCCAGGATGCCCAGCGGGATCACGTACGGCCGGACGTCGTGCGGCAGCACCAGCATCACGCCCCAGCCGATCTGGCAGAGCGTGATCCCGACCGCGTAGCGCAGCGCGACCGCGCGCGCCTGTCCCTCCTCGCTGGCCGCCGCGCGCAGCCACTGGGTGACCATGGCCAGCCGCATCACCATGTACCCGATCACCGAGAGCGTGAGGTCCTGCTCGGCGAACATCCGCGGCACGCCGGCCGCCAGGATCAGCACGCCCGCGATCTGCACCAGCGTGGTGACGCGGTACGGGACGTCGTCGCAGTCGTACGCGGAGGCGAACCAGGTGAAGTTCATCCAGGCCCACCAGATCGCGAAGAACGCGAGGGCGTAGCCGGTGAGGCCGTCGCCGTAGTGGCCGGCGGCCAGGTCGTGGGCGAGCTCGCGGCCAGCCTGGCCGACCGCGACCACGAAGCAGAGGTCGAAGAAGAGCTCCAACGGGGTCGCCACCCGGTGCGGCTCGTCCCGGCTGCGCGGCACCATCCGGCGCACCGGGTGCCGGTCTGCGTGGTGCGGACGGTGGACTGCGGCGGGTTCGCTGGTCATGGTCGGGTCTCCGGGCTCCGGGACGGGCGGGCTGCGCCGTCCCGCCGCATCCTGGCAGCGGCCCGGGCCGGGCGCACGCACCGGCGCGGCCGCCCTGCGGCGGCCGGGCGGCGGCCGGGCGGCGCGGGCCACCCGCGGGGCCGGAGCCGTCCCCGG
>NZ_JBHJUK010000255.1:0-7489 GCF_042266225.1 Kitasatospora sp. NPDC056181 | reverse complement strand
GGTCGCGGCCGGCGGCGGTGCCCTATGGGCCACCCGTCGCCGGGCCGCGCACGCCCGCCGGCACTGAGCGGCGCCCCCTCGGTCTGCGGGAGTGCCACCCGCGGCACTCCCGCAGCGTGACCGTGCCAACGCGGACGGTTGGTTCACCTGGGTGTTACATAAGAGGAACAACCGGGAAACGGCGGCTTGCGACGCTACGCGGGCACCCACCACCCAGTTTGTGAGGTTCACCGCCGTGGCAATCAAGGCCGAGTACATCTGGATCGACGGCACCAAGCCGACCGCCAAGCTCCGCTCGAAGACTCGGGTCCTGGCCAACGCGGACAAGATCCCCACCTGGGGCTTCGACGGCTCGTCGACCAACCAGGCCGAGGGCCACGCGTCGGACCGCGTGCTGGAGCCGGTGAAGGTCGTCAAGGACCCGATCCGCGGTGGTGACAACATCCTCGTCCTGTGCGAGGTCCTGGAGACCAACGGCACCGCGCACGAGTCGAACACCCGCGCCCTGCTGCGCGAGGTCGCCGAGCGTTACGCCGACCAGGAGGCGATCTTCGGCATCGAGCAGGAGTACACCTTCTTCAAGGGCTCCCGTCCGCTCGGCTTCCCGGAGGGTGGCTTCCCGGCCCCGCAGGGCGGCTACTACTGCGGCATCGGCGCCGAGGAGGTCTTCGGCCGCGAGATCGTCGAGCTGCACCTCGACCGCTGCATCGACGCCGGCCTGGCCATCTGCGGCATCAACGCCGAGGTCATGCCCGGCCAGTGGGAGTTCCAGATCGGCCCGGTCGACGCCCTGACCGTCTCGGACGACCTGTGGATCGCCCGCTACCTGCTGTACCGCACCGCCGAGGAGTTCGGCATCGACGCCACCCTGGACGCCAAGCCGGCCAGGGGCGACTGGAACGGTGCGGGCGCCCACACCAACTTCTCCACCCGGGCGATGCGCGAGGGCTACGACGCCATCATCACCGCCTGCGAGTCGCTCGGCGCCTCCCAGGAGAAGGTGCTGGAGCACGTCAACCAGTACGGTGACGACATCCAGTCCCGCCTGACCGGCAAGCACGAGACCGCCCCGTGGAACGTCTACAGCTACGGCGTCTCCAACCGCGGTGCCTCGGTCCGCATCCCGTGGCAGGTCGAGGTGGAGCAGAAGGGCTACATCGAGGACCGTCGCCCGAACGCCAACATCGACCCGTACGTGGTCACCCGCCTGCTGGTCAACACCTGCTGCGAGGCGCTGGAGAAGGCCGGCCAGGTCTGATCCGGCCCCACCGCCGTACGCCCGTCGGCCCTTCCCCACCAGGGGGAGGGCCGACGGCCGTTTCTCAGGCCAGTCCGCCCGTCGCCCGAATGTTCTGCCCGGTGATCCACCGGCCGTCCGGCCCGGCCAGCACCGCCACGACGTCGGCCACGTCCTCCGGCCGGCCCAGCCGGCGCAGCGGGGTCATGCCGGCGACCGCCTCCAGCGCCTCCGGCGGGTTGGTGCCGCGCAAAAGGTCGGTGTCGGTCGCTCCGGGCGACACGGTGTTCACCGTGATGCCGCGCGGCCCGAGTTCCTGGGCCGCGACGGCGGTCAGCTGCTCGACCGCGCCCTTGCCGGCGACGTAGGCGGCGCTGCCGGGGACGGGACGGACCGTGTTGGCCGTGGAGAGGTTCACGATCCGACCGCCGTCGCGCATCGTCCGGGCCGCGTGGCGGATCGTCAGGAACACCGCCCGCGCGTTGACCGCGAGCACCCGGTCGAACTCCTCCGGCTCGGTCTCGGCGATCGTGGCCCGGGTGAAGGACGTCGCGGCGTTGTTCACCAGGATGTCCAGCCCGCCGAGGAGCTCCTCCGCCTCCCGCATCAGCCGTTCGGGTCCGTCCGGATCGGCCAGGTCCAGCCGGAGGGCGTGGACCGTCCCGCCCTCCGCCCGCACGGCCCTCACGACGTCGGCGGCGGCGTCAACGGAGGTGGCGAAGTTGAAGACCACCTCCGCCCCCTCGCGGCAGAGACGCTCGACGACGGCCCGGCCGATGCCGCGCGATCCCCCGGTGACGACGGCGGCCTTGCCCTTCAACACGGTTCCTCCAACGGATGTGCGGTGAGTTGTCCTCGGACCGGCTGCCCTCGAACCGGCTGTCCTCAAACCCGGGGCCTCGATCCGGTTGTCCTCGGACCGGTTGTCCTCGGACCGGCTGCCCTTGAACGTAACCCGGCGCGCCCGGGTGTGTCCCGGCCTGGAGGGGCCGGCGCCCCTCTTGATCGGCACCGGAGGGGCGCGGATAATCGCGCCCATGACCGCTCCCGCCCGTCACCTCCTCGTCCGGCGTCTCCACGTCGACCTGGTGCGGGTCTGCGCGGCCGCCTGTTGCCGGTGACGTCCACCGGCACTTCCACCAGCAGGCAGCCACGGCACCGGAGCGTTCACGCATGTCCCTCACCTTCCACTGGTTCCTCCCCACCAACGGCGACAGCCGGCACGTCGTCGGCGGCGGGCACGGCTCGACGCCCGGTACGGCCGGGTCCGACCGGCCGCCGAGCATCGCCTACCTGGGGCAGATCGCGCGCAGCGCCGAACAGCTGGGCTTCGAGGGGGCGCTGACGCCGACCGGTGCGTGGTGCGAGGACGCCTGGCTGACCACCGCGATGCTGACCCAGGTCACCGAGCGGCTGAAGTACCTGGTGGCGTTCCGGCCCGGGCAGATCGCCCCGACGCTGGCCGCCCAGATGGCGGCGACGTACCAGCGGCAGTCCGGCGGGCGGCTGCTGCTCAACGTGGTGACCGGCGGGGAGTCCGCCGAGCAGCGCGCGTACGGGGACTTCCTGGACAAGGACGCGCGCTACGCCCGGACCGGGGAGTTCCTCTCGATCGCCCGGCGGCTCTGGGCGGGGGAGAGCGTCGACCACGACGGCGTCCATCTGCGGGTCGAGCAGGCGAAGTTGAACCGGTTGCCCGACCCGGTGCCGCCCGTCTACTTCGGCGGTTCCTCCCCGGCGGCCGGCGAGGTCGCCGCACGTCACGCGGACGTCTACCTCACCTGGGGCGAACCGCCCGCGCAGGTACGGGAGAAGATCGGCCGGATCCGTGAACTGGCCGCCGCCCAGGGCCGCGTGGTCCGCTTCGGCATCCGGCTGCACGTGATCACCCGGGACACCTCGGCGCAGGCCTGGGCGGAGACCGAACGGTTGCTGGCGGCCATGGACCCGGCGCGGATCCGGGAGACCCAGCGGGCCCTGGGGGAGAGCGAGTCGGAGGGCCAGCGCCGGATGCTCGCGCTGCACGGGGGTTCGGCGGAGCGGCTGGAGATCCACCCGGGGCTCTGGGCCGGCATCGGACTGCTGCGCGGCGGCGCGGGCACGGCGCTGGTCGGCAGCCACCGGGAGGTCGCGGACCTCGTCACCGAGTACCACGAGCTGGGCATCGACGAGTTCGTGCTCTCCGGGATGCCGCACCTGGAGGAGGCCTACTGGTTCGGCGAGGGTGTCCTGCCGCTGCTCGCCGCCCGCAACCTCTGGAGCCGGCCGTGAGCTCCGGAGGTGCCGGGGCGGGTGCGCCGGGGTCGGGGGCGCGGTGGCCGGGCGCGCCGGGGGCGGGTGTTCCGCGGCCCGGTGTTCCGTGGCCCGGTGTCTCCCGGGCGGGCGTTCGGCGGCCCCGGGAGGCTAGGCCCGGGTGTACGGGCTCCGCATCGTCAGGAAGCGGATCTCCAGGTCCTCGGTCAGGTAGTCCATCCGGCGCTCCTGGAAATCGCGCAGGTGCGGCAGGGCCAGGTGGGCGTCGAGGTCGGCCTGGCTGCGCCACGCCTCGTAGAACACGAAGACGCCGGGCTCGTCGCGGTCCTCGTGGAAGTGGTATTCCAGGCAGCCCGGCTCCTGCCGGGTGGGCTCGACGAACGAGAGCAGCAACTGCTTGAGCTCCTCGGCGCGTTCGGTCTTGGGACGGGCGGTGCCGACGAGCGTGACGAGCTGGTCCATCCGGGTTCTCCCCTGCTTCAGGTACGACTGCAGTCGTACCTGGCGGACGCTAGCAGCCGCCAGAGGTACGATTCAAGTCGTACCTGAGGAGCACCCGAGGAAGGCCGCCGCCATGCCGGACGAAGAAGGCCACCCGGCCGTCGAGGAGATCGAGCTCGGCAGGGTGCTCTCCGCGCTCGCCGACCCGCTGCGCCGCCGGGTGGTGCGCGAGCTGGCCGCCGCGCCGGACGGCACGGCGCGGACGTGCAGCTCCTTCGCGCTGCCCGTCTCGAAGGCGACGGTCACCCACCACTTCCGTACGCTGCGCGAGTCCGGGCTGGTCCGGCAGGTGGACGGCGGGAATAGCCGGATGGCCAGTCTCCGCCGCGACGAGATCGAGGCCCGCTTCCCCGGCCTGCTGGCCATCCTGCTCGCCGAGGGTGCGGCCGGGCCGGCCACGGGGGCCGTCGGCGGGTAGTCGGTCGGTCTCCGGTCGGTCTCCGGTCCGGTTGCCGTTCTGGTCTCCGGTCCGGTCGCCGGCGGGCGGGGGAGGCCGCCGGCTGCCGGAGAGGTCCGCGCCTCCCCGGGCATGCCACGGATCGTCCCCGACCGGCCGTCGGCAGCCGGGCGTCCAGGTGGCGGAGGGGCAAAGCGGTGGCCGTCCGGCCGCTGTCCGGGCGAGGATGCGCGGTATGACGCAGCCCCTCCTCCTGCTCGACGTCGACGGCCCGCTCAACCCGTACGCCGCCAAACCGCACCGGCGGCCGGAGGGTTACGGCACGCACCGGGTGAAGCCCGGCTCGTGGGTGGCCCGATCCCCGTGCAGGCCCGCCGAGCACGTGCGCCCGCTGCGGCTCTGGATCAACCCCGCGCACGGACCCGAACTGCTCGCACTGCCGTACGAGTTGGTGTGGGCCACCACCTGGATGGAGGAGGCCAACCACTGGATTTCGCCGTTGGTCGGCCTCCCGGGGCTCCCGTACGTCGACTGGCCCGAGCTCCACCAGGACGACCCGGACGGCCTGCACTGGAAGACCCGCCACCTGGTCGCCTGGGCCGCCGGCCGACCGTTCGCCTGGGTGGACGACGAGTCGGGGCCGCTGGACGGCGAGTGGATAGCCGCCCACCACCCGGCCCCGGCGCTCGTCCTGCGCATCGACCCGCGGACCGGCCTGCGCGAGGGCGACTTCGCGACGCTGCGGCGGTGGGCGGAGGCGCTCTCGTGAGGGTCGGGGTGGTGGAGAGGCTGTGGCGCTATCCGGTGAAGTCCATGCTGGGCGAGGAGTTGGGTGCGGTGGCCGTGGACGAGCGGGGCCTGCACGGCGACCGGGTGTGGGCGCTGCTCGACGAGCAGAGCGGGCGGGTGGTGAGCGTCAAGAACCCGCGGCGCTGGGCGGGGATGCTCGGCTTCACGGCCGTCCTCGTCGCCGGCGAGCCCGTGATCACCGGCCCGGACGGCCGGCCGGTCGGCGCGGCCGAGCTCTCCGGCCTGTTGGGGCGGAAGGTGCGCCTGATCGCGGGGCGCCCACCCGGAGCGACGATCGAACGGGCCGTTCCCGAGGAGGTGTTGGCGCACGGCATCGAGGAGGAGGTCACCGTCACGGTGAACGAGATCGGCCGGGCCGCCCCCGCCGGCACCTTCTTCGACTTCGCTCCCGTGCACCTGCTCACCACGTCCACCCTGGACCGGGCCGTGCCCCAGCCCGAGCGCTACCGCCCCAACGTCGTGATCCGCACCGACGCCGACGGCTTCGCCGAGAACGCCTGGGTGGGAAGGGAGTTGGCGATCGGCCCGAAGCTCCGTCTGCGCATCCTCATCCCGACGCCCCGCTGCGCCGTCCCCACCCTCGTCCACGGCGCCCTGCCGCGCAGCACGGCCGCTCTGAAGGTGCTCGCCGAGCGGAACCGCCTGGTCCCGCTGGAGGGCATGGCGGCCCTGCCGTGCGCGGGCGTGTACGCGCAGGTGCTGGAACCCGGGGCGGCGAGGGTGGGGGACGCCGTCGTCCTGCACTGAACCGGGAGGCCGGCCGCGCCTCCGGGCCGCGCCGCCGGTCCCGCGCCGCCGGTCCCGCGCCGCCGGTCCCGCGCCGCCGGGCCGTGCCGCCGGTCCCGTACCGCCGGTCCCGTACCGCCGCCGGGTGCCGCCGTCAGTGCGCGTGCGGGGAGGTGCGGTGCGGGGAGGTGTCGTACAGGGCGGTCTCGCGCAGGACGGTGTCGAGTGCGGAGAGGAAGCGGTCGGTGGTGGCCTGGTCCCGGACGGCGATCCGCAGCCAGTCCGGCCCGAGGCCCGGGAAGGTGTCGCCACGGCGGACGGCGAACCCGTGCTCGCGCAGGCGTTCGCGGACGGCGGCGGCGTCCGGCAGCTCGATCAGGACGAAGGAGGCGGCCGGCTCGCCGTGCACCCGGACGGCCGGGAAGGCGGCGAGGCCCTTCAGCAGGTGGTCGCGGTGCTCGCCGAGCAGCCGGGCGGCCTGCTCGGCCTCGGCCAGGGCGGCCGGGGTGCTGCACGCCTCTGCGGCGGCGAGGGCGGGGGTGGAGACCGGCCAGAGCGGCTGGGCGGCACCGAGCGCGGCGATCAACGGGGCCGGGCCGAGCGCGTAGCCGATGCGCAGGCCGGCCAGGCCCCAGGTCTTGGTGAGGCTGCGCAGGACGACCACCCGGCCGGGCAGGTCCCGCACCGCGGCGAGGGATTCGGTCTCGCCGGGCACGGTGTCCATGAAGGCCTCGTCGATCACCAGCGTGCGGCCGGGCCGGGCGAGGGCGGCGACGGCGTCGGCCGGGTGCAGGACGGAGGTGGGGTTGGTGGGGTTGCCCAGGACGACGAGGTCGGCCGCGGGCGGCACGTCGCCCAGCCGGAAACCGTCGGCGGGCGAGAGGAGCACCCGCTCCACCGTGTGCCCGGCGTCCCGCAGGGCGGCCTCCGGCTCGGTGAACTGCGGGTGCACCACGACGACATGATGTGCCGTCAGCACCCGTGCCAGCAGGACGAACGCCTCCGCCGCCCCCGAGGTGAGGAGCACCTCGTCCACCGGACGCCCGTGCCGGGCGGCGACGGCGGCTCGGGCCGCCGTCTGGTCGGGGTAGGCGGCGAGCTCGCCGAGCGTGGCGGCGAGGTGCTCGCGCAGCCACAGCGGGGGCGTGCCGGTGCGTACGTTGACGGCGAGGTCGACCAGACCGAGCCCGTCCGCGCGCACCTCCGCGTCACCGTGGTGGCGGAGGTCATGGTCGGGGGTGGTCACGAGGGTTCTCCAGCGGCGCGGGCATCGGCAGGGGTACGGGCGTCAACGGGTGCATCGAGCGCAACGGGTGCATCGAGGGCAATGGCCGCCAGGGGTGCGACGGCTGCAGCGGCCGCCAGGGGTGCGACGGCGCCGGCGGCAGGAGGGCCGTCGGCGGGCAGGAGCGGCAGGCCGGGGACGCGGAGGAGGTCGTAGCCGCCGGCGGGCGGCGGGGCGTGGCCGAGCCCGTCGCCGAGGGCGACCAGGGCGACGGACTCCCGCCGTGACGCCAGTTCGACCGCCACGCCGACCGGGTCCCCGGTGGTGAACCGCCGGGCCG
>NZ_JBHJUK010000254.1:0-7514 GCF_042266225.1 Kitasatospora sp. NPDC056181 | reverse complement strand
GCCTACTGCCACCGCCGTGTTCGGGCAGGCGGTGCCGGGCGGCGGCCCGTCGGCGATCGCGGAGGGCGGGGGCGCGAGCCTGGCCGTCCTCCCGGACGGCGCGGTCGCCGTCAGTTCCAAGCCCGGGAGCACCCACGTCCTCTCCCCGGACCTGGATGAGGTCCTGGTCTCCTGGCCGATGCCCTGGGGCTGGGACAGGGCGCAGATTCCCGGGGACCCGTTTGCCGCGTCGATCGGCGTCACCCCCGCGGGCCGGCTGCTGTGCCTGACCTCCGAGTACCGGCTGAGCAACTGGGCCGACACCCACCCCAACATCGTCGCCGTCTCCGAGCCCGGCGCCGCTCTCGTCCAGAGCAGTAAGCCCGTCCTGCGCGCCGTCGCGACCCTGGACGCCCGCGCAGACCGCCAGACCGACGCCGACCTCCAGCCGCACGTGCGCTACCGCGACGCGCCGGTGGGACGCGGCAACCGCCCCTCGCCCTCGCTGACCGAGGCCCTGTCGGAGCTGACCGGGACCAGCGGCAGCCTCCACGGCTACGTCGACTCCAGGATGACCCGCCCCGCCGTGCTCGGCGACGACCTGTTCGTCGTCCCGGTCTTCGGCAGGATCTACCGATCCAGCAACCGCGGGCAGGAGTTCAGCTTCGCCCTCGTCGACGACCGTGGGGTGCTGCGGGGCCGGCTGGGGGGCCTGCACCTGCGTGACGACAGCCCTTTCACCGGCTTCGACTTCACCGTGGTCGCCGACCCGCACCGCGCACGCGCATTCCACCTCAACCGCTACGGCCTGTACGCGTGGAGCGCCGACGGGGTAATGCGCGCACGGATGTCCACCGGGGACAAGCCCTTCAAGCCGCTCAACCACTTCGCCCTGCTGGAGTGCACGCCCGCGGGGGAACTGCTGCTCGCGCACCGCAAACAGAACCTGCTGCTGCGCGTGCCGGTGCCGCAGGACCTGGACGGCATGGCACCGGCGGTGGAGGCCGCCCTCAAGGGTTACGGGCGCGAGCGCACCGCGCTGAAGAAGCAGTACGCGCCCGTGAACTGGCTGTGGGCGGACACTGCGGCCACGGTGAACTGCCTCTGACGTGCCGTCACGTCAGCTGCGGCGGGCGGCCCTGAGCCCGACGGGGAGGGGGCATGGGGTTGGTGCCTTCCTGCGGGGAGCGGCGAGGGTGGTGCCCGGCGCGGCTGCGGACCGTGCCGGGTGCGGTCGGGCGGGGGCGTTCGTCGGTGGAAGTCGCCGGGCGGGCTCTCGGGGTCGGCCCGAACCGGCATGGGCCTCAGCCGCCGATCCGCGGCAGATAGTGCGCCATGTACGGCGGCACCTTGAGGGAGAGCACCTCGGCGAGCGGCACCAGGCGGACGGCCTGGCCCTCGCCCAGGACGAGATCGGACTCGGCGCCGTCGAAGACGCCGGCGAGGACCACGGTGGAGCCGTGAACGTGCGGGTGATGGGGGCCGGTGAGCTCGCGCAGGCCTTTCACCAGGATGCCGGCCTCCTCCCGGACCTCGCGGGTGGCCGACTCGAAGGCGGTCTCGACGCCCTCGCGCCGGCCACCGATCGGAGTCCAGTGCGCAGGCCAGGCGATGCCCGGCTTCTCGTCGCGCAGGTTCATCAGCAAGCGGCTGCGATCCGGGGTGGTGACGAACGCCAGGATCCCCTCGAAGTCCAGGCGGACACCGTGGCGGTCGAGCGGGCTCGCCGAGGACTGCTCCTCGAAGACGGTGATCCCCGCGCGGCGGGCCCGGTCGACCAGCAGCAGCCTGCGGTGGTCCTGCGGCCGCATCTCGGCGAACCAGTCATGCAGCCCGCGGGCCGACCAGGTGAGGTGTTCGGCGGACAGCCGGATCCGGGACAGCTGCTCGTCACTGAGCACCCCGCCCCAGAAGACGTGGCCCACCTTCCCCAACGGCCACTCCGCGGTGGGCTCGAAGTAGATCACCGCGAGAAGCTGCCGACGCGCCACGATCTCCGGGTTCTCAACGGCCAGGTCGAGGCCCGTCTCCTCGCGGAACTCGCGCAACGCCGTCCCGAACGGCGACTCGCCCGGATCCGTGTCGCCGCCCGGGAACTGCCAGATGTCCGGGTTGGGAGCGGACTGCAGGCACAGCGGGTTCCCGGCCGGGTCGGTGACGTAGAACGACCCGTACAGGTTCACGGTGGCGATGTCCTGGATGTACCGGCCGACCGGCCGCCAGCCGGGCCGTACCCGCAAGCGCTTCAGCCACCCGAGGACCTCGCGGTGGCCGTCGCTGGTCGGCGGGAGGTCGTCCAGGTCCGCCCAGGTGTACGCGTCGTGCTCGGTCGGCGTCACCGCCGTGCCGTCCGGAACGGTCGCGGTGAAGACGAACTGGCGGGTCCGGCGGCCCCGGGAGTCGGTGAAGTCCAGGGCCCGCACGTACTCCAGGTCCGTGCAGCGGATGCCGCACTCCTCGAAGAGCTCCCGGGCCGCGCCCGCGTCAGGGCGCTCGCCGTCCTCCAGACCGCCGGCCGGGTAGTCCCAGAGACCGGGCAGGACGTCGTCCGGCTTGCGGCGCAGCATCAGGACCCGGCCGGATACGTCGAAGACCACGACGCCGGCGGCCAGCCTCCCGAAGCCTGCGTCGAGCGCCTGGCGGGCGAGAAGGTCGTACGGGATCACGTTGTGCTCCTGTCGGTGCGCTGCGCGGGCAGCTGCCGGCCACGGTCGTGCTGAAGGGCGCGCAGGTCGGCGAACATGCCCGGGGCGCCGGCCAGTTCCTCGAAGCTGCCTTCCTGGATCACCAGGCCGTGGTCGAGTACGACGATCCGGTGAGCCACCTTGGTGTTCTCCAGGTTGTGGGTGACCAGCACGGTGGCGCAGTCCTTGGCGATCTCGGCGAGGCCGTTGAAGATCCGGTGCTCGGCGCGCGGGTCCATCGCACTGGTCGGCTCGTCGAGGATCAGCAGCGTGCCGGACTGCGCCCGGTGGAACGCGGCGGCGGTGACCACGCGCTGCCACTGCCCTTCGCTGATCTCGGCGCCGCCCCAGAACTCCTTGGCCAGCAGGGTGTCCAGGCCGCTTGCCAGCTCGGCGATCACCTCGTCCGCGCCGGTGGCTGCAGCGGCCTCCAGCACGGCGGCGTCCCCGCGCCCGGTGGGCTGCCCCAGGGTGATGTTCTGGCGAACCGTGAGCGGCCAGTGCGAGAAGTCCTGCTGGACCAGCGCCGTCTGCCGCCACAGCAGGTCCGGGGCCATGTCACGCGTGGAGACGCCGTCCCAGGAGACCGTCCCGGCGTCGGGCAGGGTGAGGCCGCACAGCAGCTTCATCAGCGTCGACTTCGCCGCACCGTTCACGCCCACGACCGCGACGATCTCGCCCCGGCGGACGGTGAAGTCCACGCCCCGCAGGGCGGGCCGCTCCGAGCCCGGGTAGGTGAAGGTGACGTTCCGTGCCTCGATCACCGCCGTCCCGGCCGGCGGTGCGGCCACACCGCGGTCGAGCCGCTGCGCCCGGGCCATCTCGATGAACGACCGCCAGTCGCCGACGTACAGGCCGGTGCGGTGGACGGCCGCGGAGTAGTTCGCGGCGGAGTGGAGGTTGGCGGCGGCCGAGCGCAGCGCGATGACCGCCGTGCCGGCCGACGCCAGGGTGACGTGGCCGCTGGCCAGGAGCCAGGCGAGGCCGCCCCAGACCAGGAACGCGCCGATGCCGGAGGCGGCGGCACCGTACAGGCCGAGAACGGCACTGCGGCCGGCGGCGGCGTCGGTGGCGTCGGTGACCCTGGCGGCGGCCCGGCGGTAGATGCGCAGCAGGAACGGGGAGATGGTGTTGGAGCGGACCTCGGCGGCGCAGCGGCGGTCGCACAGGAACCAGCGCAGGACGTTGGCCGCGCGGGTGGCACCGAAGGTGGCCATCATCGCCCGGTAGAAGGCGTTGGCCGCTGCGGTGCGTGCGAGGGCCTGCGGGATGACCGCCAGGACGAGCAGCGGAAGAAGCACCGGGTGGATCGTGGCGATCACGATCCCGGCGGCGACGAGGTTGGCGGTGTAGCCGATGACGTCGCGGGTCTGGGAGAGCAGGTCCCGGGTGGAGCCCGCGCCCCGGTCGGCCGCGTCCCAGGCGGCCTGGAACTTCGGGTTGTCGTAGGCGACGACCTCGGCGTGGGTGGCCGCGTCGATCAGCTCCAGCTCGGCGGCCCGGGCGATCTTCGGGCCGATCCGGTCGGCGACCCACTCGCCCACGATGCGCAGCACGGCGGCCGTCCCGGACATCGCGGCCAGGAACGCGACGGACGGGACCGAGCGCGCCAGGCGATCCGCGATCGGTGCGTTGTCGGCGACGAGATGGGTGATCATGCCGGTGGTGGCCAGGAGGCCAAAGCCCGATGCCGCCGCCGACGCCGCCGCGCACGCCAGGAGCGTGATCAGGGCGGTGCGGTCGGCCTGCCGGCCCAGGCGCAGCGCCAGGACCAGGAGTCGGGGCAGGGCGCGGGCGGTGGCCCGCAGGGTGGTCTTCGAGCCGTCGATGATCTCCGCGTCGCTGCTGGGGGGCTGCCACTCCATCATCGCGGCGTCGTCGGCGTCGCTGGCGTCGTTGGCGTCTGTCGTGGTGGGGGTGCTCAAGTGCCGGCCTCCCCGGTGAGTGAGCGGCCCGCCAGTAACTGGAGGTGCTTCTCGAAGACTGCACGCGGGTCGGCGCCGGTGCGGGCGATCAGGATCAGGGCGGTCACGGCGGCGTCGCACGCCTCTGCGCGCACGTCATCCACGTTGTGGGACAGGCCCTTGCGGGGGTTCATCCCGAGCATCCCGATGACGGCCTCGGCGACCTCGCCGGCCTCCTCGCAGAGCTTGAGGGCTTGCCCCAGGATGGCCTGCTCGGGAGGCACCTTGGACAGTGAATTCAGTCTCTGTGTAAGTGAGTTGATAATCTCCCAGGAGGTTTCCATGGCGCTGAATCCTGCCGCTGTTCGATCGGCCCGTTCAACCCCGGCGGTTCCGGGCGAGCCTGGGCCGAACAGCCCGTTTTCGATTCCGGGCAGGCGCCGACTGCGGGCCCGGCCGACTTGCCCGGTCGGGCCGTGTGGCCGTACTCGCTTGTTGGCGAATGCTCAAGAGAGTTGGCGGGTCATGGGTGCAAGAGCGATCAGGTGGCACTGAGTTTGTCCTGTCGCACTGCAGTTGGCCAGTTCTCACTCAATCTCATCGGAGCTGTCGGATTGTCACTGCTTCACCCGCCGCACTGGTGATGAAGATCTCGGAAGACGGCCAGGGCTACTCACGGTTCCCCACTCAGTCCGGCCTTCAACTGAGTGGGGAATCTCAGCGAGCATCACGAGCTTCGCGGGCCGGGGCCGCCCCGCTCGTGCAGTGTGCGGGCCGTGCCGGCCGGTCAAGGGCGCCTGCGGCGGCGCTTTCGTGCTGGCTGTTTCAACGGGTTCTTTCGGCCCCACCCCCTCCGTCGGGTGAGGTTTCACGGCCTGCCGTGCAACGGAGTGGTGGGTGTGACGAAAAGCGTGCGGTGACCGATAGCTGTGGTGTGCAGCGCCCGCCCCGATGCGTCCCGCCCTGATGCGTCCGGGCGGGCGCCGTGTTGTCGGCGCCCGCCCGGGGGATGTGCCGGAGTCGGGTCAGAAATCCAGCACCTCGCGGTCGAGCGGATACTGCGCACGGTGAGGGCCCTCGTAGGGTGAGGGCGTGATCGGCAGGACGCCGGTCGGTTGCAGGCCCAAGTTGTCGTCCCAGATCCGGGGTTCGACCTGCCCGAGGACGCGGAACTGCTGGAAGGTGAACGGCGGGCTGTCGGTCGGGAAGAACTCGGCCGTGGTCATCACCTGGAAGTGCAGGTGCGGGGTGGTGGAGTTGCCGCTGTTGCCGATCAGCGCGAGGACCTGGCCGGGTTCGACGCAGTCGCCCTCCCGGACGTTGAGCGAGCCGGGCTGCAGGTGGCCGTAGAGCAGGTAGCGGCCCGGTGCGACTTCCAGGGTGATGTGGTTGCCGACGGTGTCCTCGATCGGCGGGATGGGCGGCGTGTGGGGCGGCGGGTTGTCCGGGATTCCGTCCTGGACCTCCACCACGCGGCCGCGGGCCGCAGCCGCGACCGGCTGACGGTAGCTCAGGTAGCTCGTGAGCTGGGCGGGGTCGCCTTCCCAGGACTGCCCTTGCTCGCCGACCCGGTACCAGTCGATCGCGAAGCGCTGCGGCACGCCGAAGCGGCCGTTGATCGGGGCGAGGCCGCGCCGGTGGTGGGTGTTGCCGCAGCACGACTCGCTGGCGTACCAGGTGCCGGGGAGGACCGGAGGGTTCAGGTTCAAGGGCGCGGTGCGGGCGGTCGGGGTGGCCTGCACTGTCTCGTCGAACGCGGAGGGGCCGGAAGCGGTCAGGATGGCACCCGAGAGATGGTGCACGAGGACCTCGGGCGCCGCCCGGCCGTGGTCGAGGGTCAGGTCGAGCCAGATGATCCACTGCTGGGAGCCCTGGATGACGGTCGGCGTCGGCGCCGGGGGCGGCGGGGTGTACCCGTCCGCACCGGGCAGGGGGTCGCCCACCGGATTGGCGGCCTCGGCCAGCGCCTGCCCGCTCAGCGAGCCGATGACCTGTTGGGTGCGGGCGTCTTTGACGTCGACACGGTCAAGCCGCACCGGCGTGCTGCTGGACAGTGCGCTCGTGGTGAGCAGTTCGTACGAGAGGTGCGTCTTGCCGTCCGTGGCGTCGAACGGCGTCGGTTCGGTCATCACTGCCGCCGTCAGCGGCGTGAACTGTGTGCCGGGCGCCAGAGCGGCCGCGCCGGTCCCGTATCCGGGTCCCGCTGAGGCCACCAGCATGCCGACTGCGAGCACGGCTGCGGCGAGCCCGCGAAGTAGAGGGCCGCGACCAGTGCGGTTACGAGGGTCGTGCTCTGCCATTGTGCTCTTTCATTCGTCGGGTCCGGGGCCGTGAAGGACGCCGGCACGCCCCGCGCCGAGGCGCAGGCCCATGCAACCCGGAGGCGCACCGCTTCGGGCGGAGGCCACCGGAGTCAGGTGTCGAACTACACCCGTCCAGCCGCACGCGGGTTTGCGCCGCCAACTGAACCAAAGGCGCCACTGCGCCCTGACGTCATGTCGGAACCATGGGCACGGGTGGGGCCCGAAGAACCCGGAACTCACCCCGCACAAGTGGGGCCAAAAGTAGCCGTTATAGACAGCTGGCCTTCGGCCACCCTGGACAGTCCGTCCCGCCCCCTGGACCTGGCCGGCTATCGGGCGGGTTCAGACGTCGATGGGGCGGGACAGTTCCGGAGCTCTGTGCTGTCCCCACCGTGTGAGATCCGGTTCCGCGAGAGCCAACTCGGCTGAGAACAGCGTCGGAGTCCGTTCCCACACCACCTGGCAGCCCTACTGGTCAGAGCCCCGTTCGTTGCCAAGTCGGATGAGACGGGAGAGAGTTGCTGTCCTGTCGCACTCAGGCCGGCGGATTCTTGCTCGGTCTCGTCTGTGCCCGGGCCGGGGTGTTAGGTGGCTGGGGTGGTGGTGGCCGTGGTGGGTGGGGTGGTGGGTGGGGTGGTGTGGAG
>NZ_JBHJUK010000253.1:0-7551 GCF_042266225.1 Kitasatospora sp. NPDC056181 | reverse complement strand
AGGCGTTCGATGATGGTGGCGCTGGTGAGCCGCTCGGCGCCGTCGAAGACCGTGCGCAGGTCGGCCAGGAGGCGGATGCCGACGGAGCCCTTGTCATTGGCCTTGGCGGCGTTGACCAGTTCGAGGCAGGCGGCGCGGGCGCGGGCGGGCCAGTGCCCGCCGGCGGCGTCGGCAACGGCGAGCAGGGGCTCCCACACGTCGGCGGGCCGGTCGGTGACGCCGTCGGGCATCTCGGGCCAGGCACCCTCGATCCGCTCGCGGATGGTGTCGGCCCAGGCGGCGAGGCGGTCGCGCAGGGCGTGACCCTCGGCTTCGTTGGTCCGCTGGCGGAACGGCTCGACGCTCTCGTTGGGGGCACGGCGGCGCATCCGGATGACAACCGAGCGGCTCATGATGGTGTCGGGCAGGTCACCGAGGCCGGCGAGGGCGAGGGCGGCGTAGACGGGGAACTTCTGGACCTGGTGGTTCTCCCCGTCACGGACGCTGCGGAAGATGCCGCCGGTTCGGCGGTAGCCGGCGTTGATGAGGCCGCGCAGTTCCTCGTTGCCGCCGGCGGCGGCCCCGAAGACGGTGTCGATCTCGTCGAAGAGGATGGTGGGGCGGCTGGCCTCGGCGGACACGGAGCGGAACAGGGCGCTCGGGCTGATGTCGACGGTGGTCATCGGACGCGGGGCGAGCGTCTCGATGATCTCCAGCGCGCGGGTCTTGCCGCTGCCGGGCTCCGGGGAGAGGAACGCGAGCCGGGGGGTGGCCTCGAAGGCGTCCATGAGGTGTGTGTGCGCCCCCCACAGGACCACGGCGACGTAGGCGGCTTCGCTGGGGAAGACGTTGAAGCGGCGGTGATGGGCCTCGACGGCGTCGAGCAGGGCCGCGCCGTCCTCGGCGTTGGTGGTGACGGGCGGGGTGGGATCGGTCATGCTGGCCTCTCCGGTTCTGTGTGGAGCTGGACGGGAGCGGCCGCCGGTCTTTGCGAGAGGGGCGGCCGCTTCGACGTGCTCGGGCGGGTCAGGTCAGGTGGGCGCCGGCGGCGGTGAAGCCCCGGGTGACGGCGCGGGTGGCGTAGTCGTGTGGGACGCCGACGGAGGCGGCGGCGTCGATCAGGTCCCGGGCGATGGTGTCGAGGCCGCAGGGGCCAGGGCACTGGGTGTGCTGGGCGGCGAGGAAGCGGGCGACGCCGAATGTCTGGGAACCGGCGCCGCTCTCGTGGTGCTCGCAGATGAGGGCCACGCCCCGGGCCAGGCCGGTGCGGACGTAGCGCTCGGTGTGGCGGCAGCCGTGGTCCGTGGTCCGGGACCACCCGCCGCCGGGGGTAGAAGACACCACCCCCGCGCTGTCCGGGGCGGGGGTGGTCTCTTCCTTGGTTGCGAGGGCGCGGACGGCGTCGGGCAGGTCGGTCATGGTGCCGATGCCGGGGCCGAGCCAGCGGGCATACGCGGCGTGGGACTTGATGTCCGTGCCTGGCCGGACGTGGTTGGCGGACTGCATGACGCCCAGGTAGATCCAGTGCTCTCCGCGGGTGGTGGGCACGGTGCGGGTTCGCGGCAGCGAGCTGCGGGCCCAGGTGACGGCGTCGGGGGTGTCGAGGTCGAGGACGGTGAGCCCGGCCCCGCCCGGGTGGTAAGCCAGGGCGGCGGCCTCCCGCCAGTGCGCCGCCCAGGCGGGGCTGAGCAGGATGCCGGGGTTGGTGGTGGCGGCGGCCCAGGCGTGACACGGAGCCGGGCATGCGCACGGTCCCGGGGTCTTCATGTTCGGTCGTCCGCCGCAGGCGTTGTGCTGGCAGCGCCGGCAGTTCCCGAGCGGGAGTTTCCCGGCCCGGAGCATGAGGACCGGGACACCTCGTCGGGCGAGCGCGAGAGCGTTGGCGAGGACAGCGGGCATGTCATTCTGTGCGGTCATCAGAGTCCTTCCAGGGGCCGCCGGCCGACCCGTTTCGGGGCGGCCGGCGGAAGGGCTGGTCAGAAGAGGCCGTCGGGGCCGTCGGCCGCGGCGGCGGCCTCAAGGGCCTTGTGGGCGTTGCGGCGGGTGGCGTCGTGGCAGGCCGGGCACCATGCGGCGAGGGCCTGCTTGGGCAGGGCGGTGATGCGGTGCGGGGGCAGGAGCAGGCCGTTCGGGTCGGCGGGTGCGGCCAGGAGCCGGGCGGCGCCGGTGCCGTGGCGGGGGCCGTAGCCGCCGTGGACGGTCTTGCAGCGGCCGCCGTCCTTGTCGTGGCTGGTGCCGCAGGTGCCGCGGCACTGGCAGCGGCCGGCGGCGGCCGCCATGACGGCCTGCCACAGGCCGGTGTCGGCGAGCGGCGGGACCCGGTTCACGCGGCCACCTCCCCGGCCGCGGGCGCGGTGGCGCGGTCCAGGAGCAGGTGGAGGGCGGCGGCGGCCTGGTCGGGCAGGACGCCGTTGCCCAGGGCCTTGAGCCGGGCGGTGCGGGACAGGCTGGGGACGGCGGTGACGTGCCCGGCGGGCAGGCCCATCATCCACTCGACGAAGACGGGGTTCAGACGCCCGGCAGGGTCGGTCGGTCCGGGTGCGGGGCGGCCGAGGACCGTCTCCCACCGGCGGACGGCCGGGGCGTAGGGTCCCCAGTCCGTTCGGACGGTAGGGCCCCGATCAGCGTGGGGTTGCCCCGGGCGAACGTCGGGCTGGTCCGATCGCCGTCGGCGGCGGTCGGGGTCGGCAGTAGGGAGACGGTGTGTCGCAGGTTCATCCCGCCCTGGCCGGTGTGCCCGGTCCCGGTCGCCTCCGAGACGGTCGGGGTGGGCAGCAGCTCGACCACCGCCGGCAGGCCGTCCCCGAAGCCCCGACCACGCGAGTCGCGGGCCCTGGGGGTGGGAAGGCCAGGCGAGGACGAAGACGCGGGTGCGCTGGTGGGCGGCGCCGACGTCGGACGCGCGCACGCTCGTCCATTCCGCATCGAACCCGAGGCCGGCCAGGTCTCCCAGAACGGCGCCGAGAGCGAGAAGAGCGAGGGGCCGTCCGGTCGCGTCGTCCAGATCCTGCGCTCCGGGTCCCATTCCAGCGTCTCCGCGGTCGGCCTTCGCCGAGAGGAGCCCTTGGACATTTTCGATCACCACCAGGGAGGGACGCAGTTCACGGACGGCGCGGGCGACCTCGACCCACAGGCCGGAGGCGGCGCCGGGGACGATCCCGGCGCGGGTGCTGGCCAGGCTGACGCTCTGGCAGGGGAAACCGGCGGTCACCACGTCCACCGGGGCGGCCTCGTGCCAGTCGACGGTGGCGATGTCACCGAGGTTGGGCACGTGCGGGTGGTGGTGGGCTAGGATCGCGGTGGCGCCGGGGTCGGGGTCGGCCACCCACGCCAACTCACCGCCCAGCACCCGCTGCACGGCCATGTCGAGGCCGCCGTAGCCGGTGCACAGCGACCCGATCACTGGACCGTTCACCGGGCACCCCCGGCGAGGCTGTAGACCAGCGGGGTGAGGTGCTGGTTCGCGTACTCGGTGAGGGCCGCGACCACGGCCTTGGCCTCGCGGGTGAGCGTGCGCCCGGACCGGGCAGCGGTCGGGCGGATCAGGATGTCGTCGGGGATCGGCAGGAGCACGGTGGCGGCGACCAGCACGGCCGGGCGGTCGGTGCGCTCCGGGCCGGCCAGGCACGCCCATTGCTGGCCGGCGTGCGTCCACGAGTCGAGCTGCCAGTCCAGCGGGCGTCCGGCGGGGCGGTTCGCGAGCGCGGCGTGCCGCAGGCCGACCTTCGCGCAGAACTGCGCGCCGCCGTGGTGGTCGCGGTACACGTCGAGCGGATAGATGTCGGGCCGCACAGCCGCGTAACCCGGCGACATCACCGGCGCGGTTGCCGTCTGCCACGCGGCTACCGCGAACTCCACCGGGCGGAGCGGCTCGCCGTCGTCGTGGAAGTCGTCGGCGTGCTGGGCGAGGTAGGCACCGTAGCGGGAGCGGCCGTCGCTCGCGCGCTCCTGGTCGGTGGTGTCGTCGATGACGACGAGCGCGGAGGGGTTGTACTGGGGCATGCTGGAGTCCTGGTCTCTTGAAGGGGATCGGATGGCCCCGCAGCAGCCGCTTCTCTGCCAAGATCGGGCGGCTGCTGCGGGGTTTTGTGCTGTCCGGGTGTGGTGGGGCTAGAAGGGCGGCTCGGTGGGGCCGTCGGCCGGGGCGGCGTTCCAGCCGCCGTTGGGTGCGGGCGGGGTGGCGGTGGACCACTGGTCGGCGGGCCGCGCGGGCGCGTTGCCGGTGCGCTGGGCCTTGGTGACCTTGGCGGTGGCGAACCGCAGCGAGGGGCCGATGTCCTCGACGTCGAGGCCGAGCATGGAGCGGTTCTCGCCCTCGGGGGTCTGCCAGTTGTGCTGGACGAGACGGCCGGTGACGACCACGCGCATGCCCTTGGTGAGGGACTCGGCGGTGTGCTCGGCGATCTCGCGCCAGGCGGTGGCGCGCAGGAAGAGCGCGGTGCCGTCCTTCCACTGCCCGGTCTGCTTGTCGTAGGCGCGGGGGGTGGAGGCGATGGTGAAGCGGGCCATCGCCACCCCGGCCGGGGTGAACCGGAGTTCGGGGTCGTCGGTCAGGTTGCCGACGACGGTGATCGGGGTCTCTCCCACGGACACGGGTGCCTCCAGAAGGCGTTGGGGTGGTCCGGGAGCGGGGCCTGCCCGGTCCCCCGCACCGCCCGGGCCCCGCCGCCGGGTGCGGCGTGGTCCGGGTGGCACGGCCGGTCGGGCAGGCCGGTCAGCGGTTGCGGTTGGTGACGTTGACGCTCACGTTCACGGCGCCCTGCCCGCCGCGGCCGCCGCCCCCATGGGTGGTCTTCAGGAGCCAGACCACGGCGAGGCCGGCGGTGACGAAGCCGAGCGCGGTGGTCGCGGCGGCGAGTGCCTGGGCGAGGAAGCCGATCCCGATTCCGGCGCCGCCGATGCCGACGCCGCCGGCCACCAGGCGGGCGGGCCACGGGTCCCGGGCCGGCACGGCGGGAGCCTGCGGCAGCTTGGCGGGGTGGTACGGCGCCGGGGCGGCGTGCTGGGCGGGCACGGGCAGAGCCGCGGCGGGGTGGTAGTGCGCGGGCGGGGCGGTGACCGGGGTCGGGGTGGCGTAGTAGGGGGTGCCGTCCGGGGTGTAGAGCACCGGGGCGGCGAACGGCTGCGGGGCGTGCGGGGTGTGGTGCACGGTGCTCTCCTGTCGGCGGGGTGGTGGTCGGGGCGTGGTGGGGTCAGTGGCCGGAGACGAGCCGGACGAGCGAGGCGAGGAAGTCGTTGACGGGTCCGGCGACGCCGGTGGAGGCGGCGGTGAAGCCGGACAGCCAGAGCACGGCGGCGGTGGGCAGGGTCACGCGCCGGCCCCGGATGAGGACGGCGGAGATGATCGCGAACAGAATGGTGGTGCTGAGCGCAACGATCACGGCGGGGCTCTTTCCGGTCAGCGGGAAGGTGGTGCGGGGGCCTGCCCGGACACGGTCCGGGCCGGGGTGGTGTGCCTGTCGTGCGACCTGTCGCCTGTCCTGTCGCGTGCCTGTCCTGTCGCCTGTCGTCCGCAGGTCAGAGGGGGGATACAGGCCACGCGACAGGCGGACGCCCCCTGTTGCGGCAGGGGGCGACAGGCGACAGGACAGGCCGCTCTCAGCCCTCGGTGGGGGGCTGGGGAAGGTGCTGGCGGTGGACGTAGCGGGTCTTGCTGCCCTCGCCGACGCGGACCGCCTCGCCGCTCTCGGCCCAGGTCTTGAGCCATCCGGCGATGGCCTGTCGGCGGGTCCCGAATTGGGGGTGGAGGATCTTCTCCATGGCGGACGCTCCGGTGCCCTCGGGGCCGGCGTCGAGCAGCAGTTGGAGCGCGGCTTCCTTCGCGTCGGGCGTCTCGGGCGTGATGGTCTCGCGGCCGGTGGTCCAGGTGGAGGGGTTCGACCAGTCGACGCCGGGCGGGGTGGGGTCGGGCTTGACGGCGTCGGGCAGGAGCCAGATGGATTCGAGGTCGTCGGGGTCGACGGCCGGGGTGGTGGCAGGCTGGTCCCAGTGGGCGGTGGCCTTCCACCCGCCGACGGCGGCCTCACCCCGACTCGCCCCACCCGCCGAACCGACGGCGGGCGAGGGTGTAGCCGCGGCCGCGACGGGCGCGGTGTCGGCGCTGGCCCACAGGTGGCCGCAGCGCTCGATCAGCCAGCGATCGGTGTAGTCGGCGCCGGCGGCCTCCAGCGACGGGGCGTCCAGGCCCGGGCGGCGGTGGGAGGTGAGCGCGCTGATCTCCTCGATCTGGTCGGGCGTGATGCGCCACTGCCGGCCCTTGGCGGGCTGCTTGCCCTCGGTGCCGGCCAACACCGACCCCGGCCCCGAGAACGAGTCCTCGGCCCGCAGGGCCCGCCAGCCGAAGAGGTGGCCCAGCTCGGAGTCCTCCAGGGCGCCGGTGGCGAGGCGGTTGGAGGCCATCTTGCGCACGAGCGGATCGGGCATGACGTCCTGGGTGACGCGCAGGACGGAGATGACGGCGCGGATTGCCATGGCGCGGGCGATGCGGACGACCTCGGAGACGCCGGCGAGGACGGCGCGGGCCTCGCGGGTGGCGGCGGCCTCGGCGCCCTCGTCCATGACGATGACGATCTCCGGCACTGCCGGGGAGACTGGCAGCTTGTCGTCGTTGGCGTCGCGCATGGCGTCCTGGTAGGCGGCCTTGCGGCGCTTCGCGATGCGGACGGCGGCGGCGAGCATGCGCTTGGCCTCCTCCGGGGTGGAGGCCACCCAGTCCACGCCCGGCACCGGGATGGTGGCGTCGGCCCAGCGGGAGCCGGAACGGCCGAGCTGGGCGTCGCGCCAGGCGTTGAGCCAGGGCAGGCCGATGCTCCCGCCGTTGAGGTCGATCACCCACACGAGCACGTCGTTCGTCTGGTTCAGACGGGCGATCAGGGTGTGGAGCCAGTTCGTCTTGCCGGTCCCGGTGGGGCCGGTGACGATCGTTGACGCCTGCCGCAGGTCCATCTCCGCCCGCGCCCCGTCGGACAGCAGGGCGAGGGGGATCGGGTTGTTGACGGTGGTGGTCTCCGCCATCTCGCCCATGGGGAAGGGGAGTTCCTCGCCGGTGAGGTTCCGGGTGGTGACCTGGATGAGCACGCGGCGCCGGGAGATGCCGGGCATGGTCTGGAGGCCGCAGCCGTCGGGGAGGTCGAGGTCGGAGCCGAGGGCCTCGGTGCGGTCGGTGATGGCCCGCCGGGTGGTGCCGCCCTCGGGAAGCTCGATCTCCAGGGTGTAGCCGGCGCCGGACGGCCAGTGCTCGATGCCGAGCACGGTGACGTCGACGTGGCAGACACGCTTGATGCGGTCGGTCCATTCGGCGGCGAGCTGGCGGCGGGCGCCGATCAGCAGCAGGTGGTGGCGCTTGGCCTGCTCGACCTCCTCGTGGGCGGCGAACGCGACGCTCAGGGTGCCGGCGGCGATCCCGGCGACGGCCAGCGACCCGATCTCGGGCCACTGCCAGGGGCCGCCGTGGGCGAGGGCCCAGGACGACCAGCCGCCGGCCGTCATCCAGCACGCGCCCCTGAACGCCAGCGTCGCGCCGGTCAGACGCTTGCGCAGGCCGGCGCCGAGGGTGCCGAGCGCCCCGGCGGC
>NZ_JBHJUK010000252.1:0-7641 GCF_042266225.1 Kitasatospora sp. NPDC056181 | reverse complement strand
CCGGTGGCGGCGGTCCCGTTTACGATCGGCCGGTCCGAGCACATGTCCCAGCCCCGAAGAGGTGTCGCCATGACCGCAGCGGAAGACCCGATCGACCTGCTCGCCCGGGCGCTCGCGCAGACCGCCGGCCTGATCGACGGCGCCGGCACCGAGCAGGCTGGTCACCCGACGACCTGCCGTTCCTGGGACGTCGCCGACCTGATCAGCCATCTCCTCCACGACCTGCGGCAGTTCACCGTCCGGGCGAACGGCGGCAACCCGGACTGGTCGCAGCCCTTCGAGCGGGTCGAGGACGACTGGCTGCACGCGTTCGAGGCCGGTGCCGAGGAGCTGGTCGCCGCCTGGCGGAACGCCGGGGACCTCTCCGGGACCATCGAGATCCCCGGGGGCGGCACGCTGCCCGCACGCTTCCCGGTGGATCAGCAGATCGCCGAGTTCGCCGTGCACGGCTGGGACTTGGCCCGCGCCACCGGCCAGTCCACGGCGGGCCTCGACCACGACGTGGCCCGCGCCTCGCTCGCCTGGGGCCGCGGCGCGCTGCGCCCCGAGTACCGCGGGAGCGAGGAGGACGGCCGCGCCTTCGGCCCCGAGGTGACCGTTCCCGAGGACGCGCCGCCCTACGACCGGCTGGCCGCCTTCTTCGGCCGTGACCCGCGCAAGGTCTGAGCCGCTCCGGCGGGGGCCGGGGCGCAGGCCCGGGGCGGCAACGCGCCCGGTCAGTGGAAGGCGGCGAGGACGGCGCCCCACTGCGCGGTGGTCTGTCCGGTCGCGGCGCAGCGACCGGAGTCCGTCGCGACCTGGTGGGCGGTGGTGAGGCGGTAGGAGGAGAGCCGGAGCACCGGGAGGGTGGTCCAGCCGGGGCTGAACTCGGGGGCGGTGCCGGTGTTGGTGCCCACCGTGCCCACCAGCAGGTCGCCGGCGGTGCAGTCGAGCGGGCCGGCGCTGGTCGTGAAGGCGGTCCCGCCGCTCTCGCCGGAGGCGTGGGCGCTGCCCCGGGCGGCGGAGACGCCGCGGAACTCGTCCACCGCGACGTGGTACTTGCTGGAGTGCGGGTAGGACACGTGGATCGCGTCCGCCGTGGTCAGCGCGGGGACCCCGAAGGCGGCCAGCACGAGCACCCGGTGCCGGAGCGAGTCCGTCACGTCCCCGACGATGCCGAACCTGTCGCCCTGGGTGTCCGTCACCGTCACCTTTCCGGGGCAGGTGCTGGTCAGCATCATCGTCACGATCAGGGCGTCCCCGCGGGTGACCGGCGAGAGGACGGGCAGGACGACGTCGGTGCCGGAGAGGATTTGCTGGTCGAAGGCGGGCCGGGACACCCAGGAGGGAGCCGGGCCGGCGGTCGCCGTGCGGTCCGTCGCCGGAAACGGACCGGGAGGGGCGGGGTGGGCGGCCGAGCCGGCCTCCGGTTCGGCGGGCCGACGGGTGGCGGCGTCGCCGACCGGGCAGTCCTGCGGCAGTGCGGACTGCGCGACGGGGCCGCGGAAGGCGACCAGACCGAGCGTGCCGCAGGCTCCGAGCAGCGTGCCGACGAGCAGGCTGACCGCGTGGGTCCAGAGGCGGTGACGGTGTAGCGGCAGTCCGGTGCTCCCGGAGGCGCGCGAGGTCGGCGGCTCCACGGGGCTCTCGGCGGGAGCGGCCGCCGGCGTGGGCACCACCGGCCGGGTGTCCGCGTCGGCGGCCGGGCTCTCGTCGGTGGTGGACATCCAGCGGCGGTGCCACTCGGCCTCGTCGCCGCCGCAGGCCTGGACGTAGGCCCTCGTCGTGGGCCAGGACGGCAGCCTCGACCCGGAGGCCGCCTCGTACAGGGTGGTGTGGGAGATCGAGCCGGCTTTCCTCGCCATGGTGCGGAAGGAGGGCTGGCCCGCCTCCCGGCGCAGCCTGCGCAACTCGGCGGCGAAGTCCTCGGCCGCTCTCACGCGTTCAGGGCCTCCCGGTCGTGACTCCCGCTCCGCCATGACGCCCCCCGCTGTCAGACGGTGTCAGATCCCCCGGCACCGCTCCTCGCTTGTCGCGTACGGATCATAGCGACGCGTGACGGCGGTGTTCGGACATCGGTTGAACGATCCCGGCGGAAGGCGGCTCCCGGGCCGGCCCGCCGCCGCAGTCAGCTGTTGTCAGTTTCCGTCAGGCGGTACCGAACACCGCAGGTGGTCGGGTCAGCTGTCCCCGCCGTCGCAGTCACGGCGACCGGCCAACGGGACGACAACGACAGACGACAACGACAGGGGAAATCGACATGCGCAAGGGACTCCTCCACAGGCTCGGGCGGCGCGGCGCGACCGTCGCAACCTTCGCGGCCGTGGCGGTGCTGGCGGCCGGTGGCGTCGGCCTGGCGGCGGGCAGCGCGTCCGCCGACGGGGTGTACTTCCTCCACGACCACCCCAGCGGTCACGGAGTGGGCCTGTATAACTCGTCCTCTGGGACCACCAAGGTCACCCAGGACCTGACCCTGCAGTCCTTCAGCTGGTCCGGGGACTGGATCTCCCCCGACTGCTGGATCAGGGGTGTGGACATCAACAACCAGGGCAACGTGTGGTACCGGATCACTTCCGCGTCCCACCCGAACGGCGACCCGTACGTCGGCACCGCGTTCGTCTACGGGGCCTACGCGGACGGCAACTGGCTCTTCCACAACGGGCTGCGCGCGTGCTGACGGCCCGCTGAACCGGTCCGCCCCGCCCGCACCGCCGGGCGGGGCGGACCGCTACAAAGCCTGGCGGGCGGCGGCCTGCTTGATCGCCTCGCGGATGCGGGGGTAGGTGCCGCAGCGGCAGATGTTCTGGATCTGGTCGATGTCCGCGTCGGTCGGGGCCGGGGTGCGGCGCAGCAGGGCCGCCGCGGTCATGATCTGCCCGGGCTGGCAGAAGCCGCACTGGGCGACGTCGCAGGCGAGCCAGGCTTCCTGGACGGGGTGCAGGGTGTCGCCGTCCGCCAGCCCCTCGATCGTGGTGACGCTGCGCCCGGCACAGTCCCTGACCGCCATCGTGCACGGCTGGAACTCCTCGCCGTCCAGGTGGCTGGTGCAGGCGCGGCAGACGCCGACCCCGCAGCCGTACTTGGGGCCGGTGACGCCGAGCTTGTCGCGCAGCACCCAGAGCAGCGGCATGTCGTCCGGTGCCTCGACGGTGACGGGCTGCCCGTTGAGGACGAAGGTGTGGCTGGGCATGGGGAGTTGCGCCCTTCGGGGGTCGGTTGAACGCAGGGGACGCGCAGAGGTCGAGCGGCCGGAGGTCGAGCGCTCGGAGGCTGAGCGCTCGGAGGCCGAGCGCTCAGAAGTCGAGCGCTCAGAAGTCGATCGGGAACGAGCGCGGGCTGGTGCCGGTCGCCCGGGCGTACGCGTTGGCGACCGCCGCCGAGGCGGCCGGGACGCCCAACTCGCCCGCGCCGCCGGGTGGTCCGCTCGGCGGCATGAGGTGGATCTCGACCGACGGCGGGCTGTTGCGCTGCCGGGCGTAGCGGAAGTCGGCGAAGCTTCCCTCCCGGACGGCGCCGCGGTCGATGTGGTTGCCGGCCTGGAGGACGACCGAGCTGCCGTCGATCAGCGCGCCGGTCAACTGGGCTTCCAGTCCACGGGGGTTGATCACCAGTCCGAGGTCGGCGGCGATCACGGCCCTGGTGACGCGGGGCTGCTTCGGGTCGGTGGCGTCCAGCTCGACGAGGTAGGCGACGCGCCCGCCGTTCTCGTCGTGGTAGCCGACGCCCTGGGCCTGGCCGGCGGGCATCGGGCGGCCCCAGCGGCCGGCCTGGGCGACCTTGTCGAGCACGGCACGGCCGGCGGCGTCGCGGACCCGGGCCAGGCGGAAGACGACCGGGTCCTGGCCGAGGCGGCGGGCCAGTTCGTCCATCATGATCTCGTCGGCGACGCGGACGGTGCCGGAGTAGACCGAGCGCCAGCTGCCGGTGTGCATGTCCAGCGGGACCTCGGCGAGCAGCTGGGTGGGGATGCCGACGTCGTACGGGTTCTTCTCGCTGAGCAGGAAGAACGCCTGGGCGAGGCTGATCCCGGCCACCGAGAGGTTGAAGCCGGCGGCGGTGAGCGCCTCGCCGAGCCCGTGCCGGAAGTCGGTCCGGACGGTGGCGACCCGGTGCTCGTAGCTGATCACCTGGCCGAGGCCGTAGGTGGCGCGGACCCGGTGGTGGCTGGCGGGGCGCATCCGGCCGTGGCGCATGTCGTCGTTGCGGGTCCACATCAGCTTGACCGGGCGGCCGGCCGCCCGGGAGATCCGAGCGGCCTCCAGCGCGGCGTCGAAGAACAGCCGCCGGCCGAACGAGCCGCCGCCGCGCACCACGTGGACGGTGACGGCGTCCTGCGGCAGGCCGAGCTCGGCGGCGATGGTCTGCTGGGCGACGATCGGGGTCTGCGAGGCGAACCAGATCTCGGCGCGGTTCGGGCGCACGTCGGCGACGGCCGTCAGCACCTCCATCGGCGCGTGGTTGACGAAGGCGAAGTCGAACTCGCCGTCCACGTACTGGGTGAGCAACGGCGGGACGAGGAACGGCAGGTGGGCGGCGCGCAGCCGGGCCCGGATGTCGGCGTCGGAGAGCGCGGCGACCGGGCCGGGGTTCCAGGAGGTGAGCAGCGCGTCGCGGGCCTTGAGCGCCTGGTCGAAGGTCTCGGCGAGGACGGCGACGCCGGTCGGGACGGTGACCACGCCCAGCACGCCCGGCATCGCGCGGGCGGCCGAGGCGTCCAGCGACCTGAGGGTGCCGTTGATGGTGGTCGGCCGGGCGACCACGCAGGGCACGGCGCCCGGAACGGCGAGGTCCCCGGCGTACTTGGCGCGGCCGGTGACGATGTCGCGGGCGTCGATCCGGCCCGTCGGACGCCCCACCAGGTGCTGCTGGTCCGGTGACTTGGGCGCGGCGGGCACGGCCGGGACGGCGATTCCCGCGGCCTCGGCGGCGAGTTCGCCGTAGCCGGCCCGGCGGCCGTCGGGGGCGAGGACGGCGGAGTCGGCGGTGCGCAGCGTGCCGGCCGGCAGCGACCAGCGGTGGGCGGCGGCGGTGACCAGCCGGGCCCGGGCGGCGGCAGCAGCGGCGCGGACCGGGTCGTACAGCGAGCGCACCGAGTTGGAGGCGCCGGTGAGCTGGTTGAAGAGGAGTTCCGGGCGGCCGTCGGAGAGCGGGACGTCGACGTCGGTGAGCCGGGCGTCGAGCTCCTCGGCGACCAGCATGGCGATGGCGGTGGTCAGGCCCTGGCCGACTTCCAGGCGGGGGAGGTGCAGGGCGGCGCGTCCGTCGGCGGTGACCTCCAGCACCAGCAGGTGGGAGGTGGGCAGGCCGGCCACGATCAGCGCGTCGCCGAGGTCGAGGATGTCCGGGATGCCCGGCAGGCCGAGCAACTGCGACGGCGCGGAGGTCTGTTCGGCGAGTGCCCGCTCGGCGGCGGTCCGGACGGCGGCCTGCGCGGTGGCGGGCGCGGCGGCGTCGAGACCCAGCCGGGCGGCCACGGTGAGCGTGGGGGCGGCGAGCAGGTAGGTGAGGAAGCGCCGGCGGCCGGTGGGGTCCGCGGGTCCGCCGGCCGGGCTCGCCGCGGGTGCCTCCGCCTCGGCCTCGGGCGGGGCCTCGGTGACGGGAGCGGCGGTGGCCTCGGCGGCGGGAGCGGCGGTGGGATCGGTGGCGTTCCGGGCGCTGCCCGAGGGTGCGATGGAGGTGCTGATGGGAGGAGCCCTTCGAGCCGGCGACGGCTCCGGCCGGGCGGGCCTGGGCGGCCCCGGCCCCGCTGCCGGATCGCGAACGCGGACGAGCATAGGAGGGGGCTACTGGCCGGTCAACACGGGCACTTCGGTCCGGACCGGACAACCCGCCGGATGGCGGATGGGGCGGCGCCGGATGTCGGATGGAGTGGATACGGACGGCACCGGGCGGGCGGGTCGCGGCCTCGGTACCGCCGTCCAGGTGAAGCCCGGGTGACGGATCGTCCGTTCCCGCACGGCAGTTCGGCCGCCGAGGGTCCGTGTGGGGCGCCCCGGGACGGACCCGTGGAGGGGCCCGGCGGAGAGGGCCGGTGGCGGGGCCGTCCGGGGCGTCGAAGTGGCCCACCTGCCAGGGTGGTGAATGGACCTTTCCACTG
This sequence comes from Kitasatospora sp. NPDC056181, assembly GCF_042266225.1. NCBI lineage: Bacteria > Bacillati > Actinomycetota > Actinomycetes > Kitasatosporales > Streptomycetaceae > Kitasatospora > Kitasatospora sp. NPDC056181. The sequence continues at coordinate 1,565 of NZ_JBHJUK010000252.1, read as the reverse complement.
GGCCACCCGACTCCTAGGATTGATCTTGTCAGTCAGTAGAGGAACGGGTGGCCTCCCGGCGGGGCCGCCGCACCGGGGGAGTCTCCTTGCCGATCCGCCTTGTCCCGCCCGCAGGCGTCCAACGGACGCTCGCCACCGCTCAGTTGGTCGGCTCGATCGGCGACGGCGCGTACTACACCTGCTCCGCGCTCTACTTCACCCGGGTCATCGGGATGTCCCCCACCCGGCTCGGTCTCGGCCTGGCCGTGGCCTGGGCGGTGGGCTCGCTGGCCGGTGTCCCGCTCGGCCACCTCGCCGACCGGCGCGGACCGCGCGGCACGGCGGTGCTGCTGGCGCTCGCCACCGGTGCGGTGGTCGCGTCGTTCCTGGTGGTCCGCTCCTTCGTGCCGTTCCTGGTCGCCGTCTGCCTCTACGCCACGACGCAGTCCGGGCTCTCGGCGGCCCGGCAGGCACTGGTCGGCGGCCTGGTCGACCGGGCGGAACGGACAACGCTGCTCGCCCAGTTGCAGGCGGTCCTCAATGCCGGACTGGCCCTCGGCGCCGCGATCGGCGGCGTCGTGCTGAGCACCGGGAGCCGGACCGGGTTCCTGGTCGCCTTCGCGGTCACCGCCGTCGGGTTCCTGGTCAGCGGCCTGATCCTGCTGCGTCTGCCCGAGGTCCCGCCCGCCCCCGCGAGCCCGGGCACCGGACCGAAGCTGGCCGTGCTCTCCGACCGTCCCTACGCCGTGGTGACGCTGGTCAACACCGTGCTGCTGCTGCGGATGCCGCTGCTCAGCCTGATCATCCCGCTCTGGATCGCCGCCAGGGCGGAGAACCTCGCCTGGCTCGGCTCGGCCCTGTTCGTCCTCAACACCGTGGTGGTGATGGCCTTCCAGGTCCGCGCGGCCCGCGGCGTGACCGGGCTGCGCTCCGCCTCGCGCGCCGTCCGCGACGCGGGCGTCATCCTGCTCGCCTCCTGCGCGGTCTTCGCCCTCTCGGCCGGGGACGTCCCGGTCTGGGCGATGGCCGGCCTCCTGGTGGTGGCCGCGACGCTCCAGGTGATCGGCGAGATGAAGCAGTCCGCGGGCTCCTGGCAGATCAGCTTCGACCTCGCGCCCGCCCACCAGACCGGCCAGTACCAGGGCTTCTTCGGTTCGGGCGTGGCGGTGGCGCGCACCGTCGGACCGCTGCTGCTGACCACGCTGCTGCTGGACTGGGGCGCACCCGGGTGGCTGCTGCTGGGCGGGTTCTTCCTGGCGGCGGGCTGCGCGATGGGGCCGGTGGTGCGGTGGGCGGAGCGCCGTCGCCCGGGGGCGGCGGATTCGGATTCGGCGCGGGAGCCGGAGGCCGAGCCGCAGCTGGACTCGGCGCGGGAGCCGGAGGTGGAGTCGGGCGAGGTCGTGGCGCGGGCCTGAGGGGACTGGCGCTGGGCCGGACGCCGGGGCCGGCCCCCACGGGTGGCCGGCCACCGCCACCCCGGGGGGCGTCGGGGGGTGGGGGGGCAACCGCCGCGCGCCCTTGCTCCATCACCCGCTGGGCCGTCCGATCACCGAAAACAAAGGGACAAGAAGGGTGGGCCGACGGAT
>NZ_JBHJUK010000251.1:0-7708 GCF_042266225.1 Kitasatospora sp. NPDC056181 | reverse complement strand
CATCGAGTGGTGCGACGGTTCGGACGAGGAGTACCAGCGCCTCGCGGACCTGCTGGTGGCTCAGGGCACCGGCCGTGGCGCTGGGGGTCGGGCCGCCCGGGGCGGGGCACCCGCCGGCGTCCGGCACCCAGCCGAAGTCCACCCGGTACCCGGCCTGCGGTGCGAGCAGCAGGCCCTGTCCGGCCCCGTCCCCGCCGACGGCCCCACCGAGGGATCCGCCCACGGACCCGCCCGCCGCGGCACCCGCGCCCGGGGCGGGCAGGCCGGTCGCCGGGTCGCCGGCCGTGTGGTCGCTCACCCGGATCCGACCGGCGTCCGTCCCGGTGACGGCGACGACCGAGACCGCTCCTGGCCCACCGAGCCTGCACGCGCGCCCGGAGACGTTGAGCACCGTGAAGTACCCGTAGATCCGCCCGGCGGCGTCGGCCCTGCCGGTCTGCGCGGTGCCCTGCCCGAGGTCGCCGCGGGTGCAGAGCGGCACCAGCACCTCGCCGCCGCTGCTGGACGCGGTGGTGGGGGCGGGCAGACCCGGCCCCGTGCCGGCCGTGGTCGCCCCGGGGCTGGGCGGGGCGCTGGCGGAGCCGGACGGGCCGCCACTCGTGCCGGTGCCGCTCGTGCCGGAGTGCGGAGACTGGTTGGGGCCGACGGGGTCGTCGCCGGACTTGGTTCCGCCGACGGGGGCGGAGGCCGTCCCGCCGTGGGCGCCGGGTGAGCCGGGGCCGCCGGACAGGCCCAGGTGGTCGTCGTCGTGCAGGGCGGGCAGTGCGATGGCCACCGCGAGCGCCAGCGCGGCGGCTCCGGTCCAGGCGCCGCGCACGGCGGCGCGCCGTCGGGGTACGGCGTGGCGGATGCGGTGCAGGCCCGCGGGGTCGGGCTGGACTTCGGAGACCGCGCGCTGCATCAGCTCGCGGATCCGCCGTTCCTCCGCGCTCAGTCCGTCCCGGCTCAGTCCGTCCCGGCTCAGTCCATCGCGACTCAGTCCGTCCCGGTTCAGCCCGTCCCGGTCCAGCCCGTCCCGGTTCGGGCCTCCCGGGTGCGGCCCGCCCGGCTTGAGCCCGTCCCGGTGCGGCCCGCCCGGCCTCGGCCCGTTCGTACTGCCGGGGCCGCCCCTGTCGTCAGCCATGCCCGGCCTCCATCTGGACCCGCAGCGCGGCGAGCCCCCGCGAGCCGTACGCCTTCACCGAACCGAGCGAGATGCCCAGGGTCTCCGCGACCTGCGCCTCCGTCATGTCCACGAAGTAACGCAGCACCAGAACCTCCCGCTGACGGCGTTGCAGACCCCGCAGCGCGGCCTTCAACTGATCGCGCTCCAGCGCATCGTAGGCTCCTTCTTCTGCACTGGCCATGTCAGGCATGGGCTTCGGCAGCAGCCGCAGGCCGAGGATCCGGCGACGCAGCGTGGAGCGGGACAGGTTGACCACGGTCTGCCGCAGGTAGGCGAGCGTCTTCTCGGGCTCGCGGACCCGGCGCCGGGCCGCGTGCACCCGGATGAACGCCTCCTGGACCACGTCCTCGCAGGTCGAGAGGTCGTCCAGGAGCAACGCCGCCAACCGCAGCAGGGAACGGTAGTGGGCCTGGTAGGTCTCGGTGAGCAGGTCCTCGCTGGTGCCCGCGCTGGTACCGGCACCGGAGTCCGCCGGGCCGGGTGGGACCGCCTTCATCTGACTGTCTTCCGGCCTATCCGCAGGCCAATGGGCGCGCAGCGGGAACGTCACCGCGGCCGTTGCCGAGATGCCCGCCCCTGCCCTCACCATCACGTTCGCCACGCCCGTTGGACACTCGATCCCCTGTCATGGTTGCCCAGCCCGGGGGACATTCTCGCGCATGGGCCGGAGCGGCCTCCAGGGGATACGGCCGATTCCACGATCGGTCCGGCGGAGGGATCCGGATCCGTGTGCCCGGAACGTGGAGCACGGCGCCCGGAATGTGGACGGTGCGTGAAGCCCGCTTCGTGAGACGCGAAACCCGGCCCGTGAGACGCGGGGCCCGGAAAGCGGACGGCGGCGCCACCCCGGACCGTGCGGCGCGGGGCCGTGGAACGGACGGGACGTCACCCCCCGACCCGTGCGGCGCGGGCCGCGCACGCGGACGGGGCGTCAGCCGGAGAGCTCGCCCGCGACCAGTTCGGCGATCTGCAGGGCGTTGAGCGCCGCCCCCTTGCGCAGGTTGTCGCCGCAGAGGAAGAGGTCCAGCGCGGCCGGGTCGTCCAGCGCCCGGCGGACCCGCCCGACCCAGACCGGGTCCGTCCCGACGACGTCGTTCGGGGTGGGGAACTCACCCGACGCCGGGTCGTCGTAGAGCACCACGCCGGGGGCGTCGCGCAGGATCTCCTGGGCGTGCTCCTGGGTGACCTCGCGTTCGAAGACGGCGTGCACGGCCAGCGCGTGGGTGCGCACCACCGGGATGCGGACGCAGGTCGCGGAGACCTTGAGGCCGGCCAGGCCGAGGATCTTGCGCGACTCGTCACGGAGCTTCAGCTCGTCGGACGCCCAGCCGCCGTCCATCAGCGAGCCGCTCCACGGCACCGCGTTGAGCGCCAGCGGGGCGGCGAACGGCCCGTGGTCGGCGATCACCGCGCGCAGGTCGCCGGTCTGCTCGCCGACCTCGGTGCCGGCGACCAGCGCGACCTGCTCGCGCAGCGCGTCCACGCCGGCCCGGCCCTCGCCCGAGGCGGCCTGGTAGGAGGCGACGACCAGTTCGCTGAGCCCGTACTCGGCGTGCAGCGCGCCGAGCGCCGCGATCATCGTGAGCGTGGTGCAGTTGGGCCCGGCGATGATGCCGCGCGGGCGCATCCGGGCCGCCGCCGCGTTGACCTCGGGGACGACCAGCGGGACGGCGTCGTCCATCCGGAACGCCGCGGAGTTGTCGACCACCACGACGCCCTTGGCCGCGGCGACCGGCGCCCAGCGGGCGGAGACGTCGTCGGGCACGTCGAACAGCGCGACGTCGATCCCGTCGAAGACCTCCTCGGTGAGCGGGAGCACCTCGACGAGCTCCCCGCGCACGACCGGCTTGCGGCCGGCCGAGCGCGGGGAGGCGACGAGGCGCACCTCGCCCCAGATGTCCTGACGGAGGGGGAGCAGGCCGAGGAGCACCTCGCCGACCGCGCCTGTGGCGCCGACGACGGCGAGGTTCGGCCTCCGGGTCATCGCCCGGTGCCTCCGTAGACGACCGCCTCGTCCGACTCGCTGTCCAGCCCGAAGGCGGTGTGGACGGCGCGCACGGCCTCGTTGACGTCGTCGGCGCGGGTGACGACCGAGATCCGGATCTCCGAGGTGGAGATCAGCTCGATGTTGACGCCGGCCTCGGAGAGCGCCTCGAAGAAGGTCGCGGTGACGCCCGGGTTGGAGCGCATGCCGGCGCCGACCAGGGAGATCTTGCCGATCGCGTCGTCGTAGCGCAGCGACTCGTAGCCGATGCCCTCCTTGACCCGGCCGAGCGCGTCGATGGCCTTCTGGCCCTCGGTCTTCGGCAGGGTGAAGGAGATGTCGGTCAGCCCGGTCGACGCGGCGGAGACGTTCTGCACCACCATGTCGATGTTGACCTCGGCGTCGGCGATGGCGCGGAAGATGCGCGCCGCCTCGCCCGGCTTGTCCGGCACGCCGACGACCGTGACCTTGGCCTCGGAAGTGTCGTGGGCGACTCCGGAGATGATGGCCTGCTCCATCTCGCCCCCTTCGGGCTGGTTCGGGTTGTCGTTGCTGACGATCGTCCCGGGAAGGCCCGAGAAGGACGAGCGTACGTGAATCGGGATGTTGTAGCGCCGCGCGTACTCCACGCAGCGGTCGAGCAGGACCTTGGAACCGGACGATGCCAGCTCCAGCATGTCCTCGTACGCGATCCAGTCGATCTTGCGGGCCTTCTTCACCACGCGCGGGTCGGCGGTGAACACGCCGTCCACGTCGGTGTAGATCTCGCACACCTCGGCCTTGAGGGCCGCGGCGAGGGCGACGGCGGTGGTGTCCGAGCCCCCGCGGCCGAGCGTGGTGATGTCCTTGCTCGTCTGCGAGACGCCCTGGAAGCCGGCCACGATCGCGATGTTGCCCTCGTCCAGGGCGGTGCGGATGCGGCCCGGCGTCACGTCGATGATGCGCGCCTTGTTGTGGACGGAGTCGGTGATGACACCGGCCTGGCTGCCCGTGAAGGACTGGGCCTCGTGACCCAGGGATTTGATCGCCATGGCCAGCAGGGCCATGGAGATGCGCTCTCCAGCGGTCAGCAGCATGTCGAACTCACGGCCGGCAGGGATGGGTGACACCTGCTCCGCGAGTTCGATGAGCTCGTCCGTCGTGTCGCCCATCGCGGACACCACGACGACGACCTCATGGCCGGCCTTCTTGGTGTCGACGATTCGACGGGCCACGCGCTTGATGCCCTCGGCATCCGCAACGGATGAGCCGCCGTACTTCTGCACGACAAGGCCCACGTGCGCTCCTCGACTTGTGTCGTTTCGGGGGCCCGGGGCCCCCGTACCCCCGGGTGGCGGGGGTAGTGCGGTCGGCGTCAGTCTACCGAGCAGGGGTGCCGCGACCGCCGCTTTCCATATGATGAGACGCCTGTTTCAGCAGGTGAGCGCCGTGACCGGGGTGGCCACCGGCAGGTCTGCGGGGCATCCGGGACGCTCCCGAAGAATCGGCGGACGAACGGACGGCGGCCCCGGGGTTTTCCTTCGCGGCCCCGGAGCCTGAGGCTTGCGTCACAGTCCGCCCTCCGCCCCGGCGGTCTACCGTCCGAGCCCCAGCTCGGCCGCCATCAGGTCGCCGGCCTGCTGCTCCAGCTGCTCGTCGGTGAGGCCGTCGTCGTCGGTGTCCGCACCGTCCGGAACCGCCCCGAGCGGGCTGTCCAGCCGGACGTGGGCGATCAGCGACTGCAGCGCCCGCAGCACCGCCGAGCAGGTCGTGCCCCAGTTGGAGAGGTACGAGAACTGCCACCACCAGAGCGCCTCGCTGACCCGCCCCTCGCGGTAGTGGGTGAGCCCGTGCTGGAGCTCGCTGACCACGCCGGCCAGGTCGTCCGAGATCCGGAAGGCGTTCGGCTTCTCCGGCGGCCCGTACGGGTCGAAGACCTCGTGGTAGACGTCGATGGGTGCGAGCAGCTCGGCCAGCCGCTCGCGCAGCTGCTCGCCGTCCGGCTCCGGCCCGGCGTCGGGCTCGAAGCGGTCCTCGGGGACGACGTCCTCGATGGCTCCCAGCCGGCCGCCGGCCAGCAGCAGCTGCGACACCTCCAGGAGGAGCAGCGAGACCGCGCTGCCGGGCTCGTCGCCCTTGGCGACCTCGGTGACGGCGAGCACGAAGCTCTCCACCGAGTCCGCGATCTGCACCGCGAAGTCGTCGGGCTCCGAGCCGTGCGCGTGGGTGTGCGGGGCGTGGGTGTGCGGGGCGTGCCGGTCCGGGGCCGGGCCGGCCGGGTGGGGGCCGGCCTGGTGGGGCGTGTGGGGCTGCTGGTTGATCGTCCGGTCAGACATCGAGCAGTCGTCTCCCTTCGAAGGCGCGACCGAGGGTGACCTCGTCCGCGTACTCCAGATCCCCGCCGACGGGCAGGCCGCTCGCCAGCCGGGTCACCTTCAGGCCCATCGGCTTGCAGAGCCGGGCCAGGTAGGTGGCGGTCGCCTCCCCCTCCAGGTTGGGGTCGGTGGCCAGGATCAGCTCGGTGACCGTGCCGTCCGCGAGGCGCGCGAGCAGCTCGCGGATCCGCAGGTCGTCCGGGCCGACACCCTCGATCGGGCTGATCGCGCCGCCCAGCACGTGGTAGCGGCCGCGGAACTCGCGGGTGCGCTCGATCGCGACGACGTCCTTGGACTCCTCGACCACGCAGATCACCGCGAGGTCGCGGCGCGGGTCGAGGCAGACCCGGCACTGCTCGGCTTCCGCGACGTTCCCGCAGACCGCGCAGAACCGGACCTTGTCCTTGACCTCCAGCAACGCGTGCGCCAGCCGGCGGACGTCGACGGGGTCGGCCTGCAGGACGTGGAAGGCGATCCGCTGCGCGCTCTTGGGCCCGACGCCGGGCAGCCTGCCCAGTTCGTCGATGAGGTCCTGAACCACGCCCTCGTACACGTCGCGCCTTCCCTAGGTGGCCGGTGCCGGCCGGTCGGTGGTGCACCCGCTCGGGGTACTCCGGTGCCATCATCCAACGAACAGGGCGCCGGGCGCACCGCCCGACGCCCTACTCCCGCATAAATCACACAGGTCCGTCGCCTGAACTTCAGAGCATCACGACCCCGGATCCTCCCCACCGGTCGGGGAAGGTCCGCAGGTCAGAAGGGCAGACCCGGGATGCCGCCGCCCAGGCCCTGGGTCAGCGGGCCCATCCGCTCGGCCTGCATCTTCTGCGCGGTCTGGTTCGCGTCCCGGACCGCCGCCAGGATCAGGTCGGCCAGGGTCTCGGTGTCCTCCGGGTCGACGGCGGCCGGGGCGATGGTCAGCGCCACCAGCTCACCGGCACCGGTCACCGTGGCCTCGACCAGGCCGCCGCCCGCCGAACCGTTCACCTTCGCCTCGGCCAGCTCCTGCTGGGCCTGGGCGAGGTCCTGCTGCATCTTCTGCGCCTGCTTGAGCAGCTGCTGCATGTTGGGCTGGCCACCACCGGGGAACACGGCTCACTCCCTTGCGTTCGGGTTCGTCTTACGGGTTCGTCTTGCGGACACGTCTGTGCGACACGTCCATGCGACACGTCCATGCGACACGTCCTGCTCGGATCGCGTCGTCCGCGGCAGCCGTGGCGGCCGCGTCTCGCGCGTCGTCGCGTCGTCGCGTCGTCGCGTCGTACGCATCATCACGTCGTCGCGCCGTACGCGTCGTCACCCCGAGCCTACGTGGTGCTCGTCCGTCAGCCGCCGCCGTGGCGGATCTCCTCCAGGACCGTCGCACCCAGCTCCCGGATGATCAGCTCCTGACCGGAGAACGTCTCCTCCTTGAGGTCCGGGTCGTCCTCCTCCGGAATGTCGTCCTCCAGGGCGACCGCCGGACCGGCGGGCGCGGCCGACCGGGCCTGCACGGGCTGGGCAGGCGCCACCGGGGCGGCCGGTGCCATCGACGCGGCCGGGGCCGCCGGGGCGACCTGTGCCGACGGGGGTGCGGCCACGGGCGCGGGCGGCGGGACCGGCGCGGGCGCAGCAGGCTGCGCCGGGGGCGCGAACGCCGCCGGACGCGCCGGAGGTGCACCCCAGCCGCCGCCGCTGTTGCCACCGCTGTTGCCGAAGCCGCCGCCGGCGGGTGTCGCGCCGCCGCCCGCTCCGGCGGCGACCCCGCCGGACGAGCCGCCCGAGGGGTCGACGATGCACTCGATCCGCCAGTCCACGCCGAGCGCGTCCGACAGCGCCTGGCGCAGCACGTCGTCACTGTTGCTGCCGACGAAGCTGTCCCGGGCGCCCGCGTTGATGAACGACACCTGGAGCACGCTGCCGTCGAACCCGGCCACCTGGCCGTTCTGGCTGAGCAGGATCCAGGTGAAGCGGCGGCGGTTCTTCACCGCCTCCAGGATCTGCGGCCACATCTGGCGGATCTGCGTGGCACCCTGCTGCGCGGCGCCCGACGGCTGCCCGCCGGCCTGGGCCGCCGCGGGCGCGGGGGCCTGCGCCGGCTGCGGCTGCGGCTGCGGCACGGCCTGGACGGGGGCGGCCTGGACGGGGCTGGGCTGGGCCGGGGCCTGCTGCACGGGCGCGGGCTGGGCGGGCGCGGGCGCGCCGCCGGCCGGCGGGAAGCTGCGC
>NZ_JBHJUK010000250.1:0-7961 GCF_042266225.1 Kitasatospora sp. NPDC056181 | reverse complement strand
CGAACGCCGGCGGGCCCGTGGGACGCGTCCCACGGGCCCTCCGGCGTACCGCCGGCGCGGCGGGCGCCGGCTCAGCGCTGCGCGGGCACCTCCGGCGCCACCTCGTTCGGGATCGCCCCGCCGAAGCGCCGGTCGCGCATCGCGTACTGCTCGCAGGCCCGCCAGAGGTCCCGGCGGTCGAAGTCCGGCCAGAGCACGTCCTGGAACACGAACTCGGCGTACGCGGACTGCCAGAGCAGGAAGTTGGACGTCCGCTGCTCGCCGCTCGGGCGCAGGAAGAGGTCCACGTCCGGCATGTCCGGGTGGTACAGGTACTTGGCGATGGTCTTCTCGGTGACCTTCTTCGGGTCCAGCCGGCCCGCGGCGACGTCGGCCGCGATGGCCGCCGTGGCGTCCGCGATCTCGGCCCGGCCGCCGTAGTTGACGCACATGTAGAGCGTGACGGCGTCGTTGTCCTTGGTCTGCTCCTCGGCGACCTGGAGCTCCTGGACGACGCTCTTCCAGAGCTTGGGCATCCGGCCGGCCCAGCGGATCCGCACGCCCATCGCGTCCATCTCGTCACGGCGGCGGCGGATGACGTCCCGGTTGAAGTTCATCAGGAACTTCACCTCGTCGGGCGAGCGCTTCCAGTTCTCGGTGGAGAACGCGTACAGCGAGATGTTCTTCACGCCGAGCTCGATCGCGCCCTTGAGGACGTCCAGCACCACGGACTCGCCGACCTTGTGGCCCTCGGTGCGCGGCAGCCCGCGCTCCTTGGCCCAGCGGCCGTTGCCGTCCATCACGATCGCGACGTGGCCGGGGACCAGCTCACCGGGGATCTTCGGCGGCTCGGCACCGCTGGGGTGCGGGGTCGGGGGGAGGTACTCCCGCTGCTTGCCGCCGCCGAAGAGCCGTCGCGCTGCCATGTGCTCACTTCTCCACGTATCTCATCGAGCGGATGCCCCGCTCCAGGTGCCACTGCAGATAGGCCGCGACCAGGCCGCTGCCCTCCCGCCAGTACCTCGGCTCGCAGGTGTCGGCCGTCTGCCAGTCCCCTGACAGCAGCGCCCCGAGCAGTACCAGTGTCTCAGGGGAGGGTACGGCACATCCGGGCACTCGGCAGTCCCCGCAGAGCACACCGCCCGCCTGGAGCGAGAAGAACCGGTTGGGGCCCTCGAGTCCGCACTTGGCGCAGTCGGTGAAGCTCGCGCCGTACCCGTTGACCGCCAGCGAGCGGAGCAGGAAGGCGTCCAGCACCAGGTGCGACTCGTGCAGCCCGGCGGCCAGCGTGCGCAGGCCGCCGACCAGCAGCAGGTACTGCTGGACGGCCGGCTCGCCCTCGTTCTCGGCGAAGCGTTCCGCCGTCTCCAGCATGGCCGTCCCGGCGGTGTAGCGGCCGTAGTCGGCGACGATCGGGCCGCCGTACGGCGCGATCGTCTCCACCTGGGTGCAGAGCGGCAGGCCGCGGCCGACCAGGTCGCTGCCGCGGCTGAAGAACTGCACGTCCACGTGCGAGAACGGCTCCAGCCGGGCGCCGAACTTGGACTTGGTCTTGCGCACCCCGCGCGCCACCGCACGGACCTTGCCGTGCTGGCGGGTGAGCAGGGTGATGATCCGGTCGGCCTCGCCGAGCTTCTGCGCCCGGAGCACCACGCCGTCGTCCCGGAACAGACTCATGCACCCACCTCGCTGCGCTCGGCAGGGGCATTCGCCCACACGCACCTGCCGACGACCCGCTCGCTCCGCTCACTCATGCGCCCACCTCGCTGCCGGTGACGGACGGGCGGACGGGCGTCGAACAGTGTGGACATCCCACCATTGTCGCGCAGGAACGGCGGCAGCCGTGTGGCCCGCACCAGGGCCCGTTGGGGGGCGTGCCCCGAGGGGTGCGGGTCACGGCGGGCCCGAGAGGGGAGTCGGGCCCGTTTTGTGGGGGTCTTCGAGGGTGGAACCGGGACGGCGGGGAGGTCCGGGGGCTGGGGCCGGCTCTGGGTCTGGGTCTGGGTCTGGGCTGGGTCTAGCGGGAGGCGCGGGTCGCCGCCTCCAGCAGCGCCCCGACCGTGGCCTGCGGCAGGTCCAGGCAGCGCCCGACCGCGGCCAGCGCCTCGCGCTCCTGCGGCAGGTAGCGCCCGTCGGCGAGCGCGATCGCCGCGCCCTGCAGCAGCAGCAGCTCCCGGCCCTGGTGGGCGAGGTGCGGGGCGAGCGGTTCAAGCACCGCGTGCAGCTCCACGGCCAGGCCGCCGGCCTCCCCCAGCCCCCGGCCGGGAGGCGCCCCGACTTCGTGGGCGTCGTAGAGCTCGCCGCCGAGGCCGGACAGCGCGGCCAGGGCTGCCAGCACCTGGGCCTCGCCGCAGTCCTCGAAGCCGGCGTCCCGGACGGCCGCGCAGGCCGCCTCGCGGGCCGCCCGGTGCGCGGTGCCGCCGGCGGCCAGCACGGCCAGGGCGACGGTGTACCGGGCGTCGCGCAGCATGGAGCCGAGGCGGACGCAGGTGGGCTGTTCCAGGCTCTCCACCCCGTACCGGCCGTGGCAGGTGGTGCACTGCACGCTGCCGAGGACCGGGCCGAGCGGCAGTAACGGGGTGCCGAGCAACCGCAGCCACCGCCGGCCGTGCTGCCGGCGGTAGTTGCGGTCTCCGCCACAGCCCGGGCAGAAGAAGTCACCGAGAACGTCAGTCCGCCACCGCGGGCGAACACCCCACAACCCTGTCACGGCGCCACTCCCCAGACATGGCAGGCGGCCTGCACAACTATGGGCAGGTCACGCGACCGGACACCGAGGCCGTCCCACCGACCCGGCTTTCCGGTGCGTCGATGTTGCCATGGTTACCGGCACGTGTCAGTACCCCGAACGGCCCGGAACCCGAAAAAATGTGGCGCAGGACACAGTGCGCACGCCCTCGCCGCCCGCGGGCGCCGCGAACGCCGCCGGGCCGCCCCGGAGGACGGCCCGACGACTTCCACCCGTACGAACTACCCGCGCTGCAAGCGGTTGACGGCGCTGATCATCGCCTTCAGCGAGGCCAGCACGGTGTTGCCGTCGATCCCGACGCCCCACAGCACCTTGCCGTCCACGGCGCACTCGACGTACGCGGCGGCCTGGGCGTCACCGCCCTCGCTCAGCGCGTGCTCGGCGTAGTCCAGCACCCGGACGTCCACGCCGATCCGGGCCAGCGCGTCGGCGAAGGCGGACACCGGGCCGTTGCCGGTACCGGCCAGGATGACCGGTACGCCGTCGACCACGGCCTCGGCGGTCAGCGCGTCGCGGCCGTCCTCGGTGGTCAGGCTGCGCGAGCCGGCCAGCGAGATCCGGCCCCACGGGTTGTCGGTGGTCGGCAGGTACTCGTCCTGGAAGACCGCCCAGATCGCGGCCGGGGTGACCTCGCCGCCCTCGGCGTCGGTCTTGGCCTGGATGATCCGGGAGAACTCGATCTGCATCCGGCGCGGCAGGTCCAGCTTGTGGTCGTTCTTCAGGACGTACGCGACACCGCCCTTGCCGGACTGGCTGTTGACCCGGATGACGGCCTCGTACGTGCGGCCGACGTCCTTCGGGTCGATCGGCAGGTACGGCACGCCCCACGTGTGCTCGTCCACCGGCACCCCGGCCGCCTTCGCGTCGGCCTCCAGGGCGTCGAAGCCCTTCTTGATCGCGTCCTGGTGCGAGCCGGAGAAGGAGGTGTACACCAGGTCGCCGGCGTACGGGTGGCGCGGGTGCACCTCCATCTGGTTGCAGTACTCGGCGGTGCGGCGGACCTCGTCGATGTCCGAGAAGTCGATCTGCGGGTCGACGCCCTGCGAGAACAGGTTCATGCCCAGGGTGACCAGGTCGACGTTGCCGGTCCGCTCGCCCTGGCCGAACAGGCAGCCCTCGATCCGGTCGGCGCCGGCCATGTAGGCCAGCTCGGCGGAGGCGACGGCGGTGCCGCGGTCGTTGTGCGGGTGCACCGACAGGCAGACGTACTCGCGGCGCGACAGGTTGCGGGACATCCACTCGAACTGGTCGGCCTGGACGTTCGGGGTGGCCCGCTCGATGGTGGCCGGCAGGTTCAGGATGATCTCGCGGCCCTCGCCCGGCTGCCAGACGTCCATGACCGCCTCGCAGACCTCCAGCGCGAAGTCCAGCTCGGTGTCGACGAAGATCTCCGGCGAGTACTGGTAGCCGAAGACGGTGTCGTCGCCCAGCAGCTTCTCCGCGTACTCCATCACCAGCCGGGTGCCGTCGGTGGCGATCGCCTTGGTGGCCGCCCTGTCGTTGCGGAACACCACCCGGCGGAACAGCGGCGCCGTCGCGTTGTACAGGTGGACGGTCGCGCGCGGGGCGCCGACCAGCGACTCGACGGTCTTCTCGATCAGCTCCTCGCGGGCCTGCGTCAGCACCGAGATGGTGACGTCCTCGGGGATCGCCCCCTCCTCGATCAGCGACCGCACGAAGGCGTGGTCGGTGGCCCCGGAGGACGGGAAGCCGACCTCGATCTCCTTGTAGCCCATCGTGACCAGCAGGTCGAACATCTTGCGCTTACGGGCCGGCGACATCGGGTCGATCAGCGCCTGGTTGCCGTCCCGCAGGTCGGTGGACAGCCAGCGCGGCGCCTTGGTGATCACCTTCGAGGGCCAGGTGCGGTCCGGCAGCTCGACGGTGCCGAACGGCAGGTAGCGGTCGTGGCGCATGCCCGCGGGCTGCTGGCGCACGGTCGCGGCGGTGATCGGGGTCGGACGGTCGACGAACGCGCGGGCGGCGGGGATGGACACGGCGGAGCTCTGCTCGGTCATGGAGGTGACTCTCGGCTTCCTGTGGATGCGAGGCTTGTCGGGGCGAGGTGGACACCCGACTGGCCGGCCTGCTGCCGCTCACGACCCCTCATCGGGTCGCCCGATTCCTACGCGCACAGCACAGTCCCCGCGGCGAGGGAGCCGGCCCTTGGTGGACTACAGGCCCTCGACGCGGCAGCTAAGAAGAAGCAGCCCGTTGCGCATGATGTGCTCCAGCGTAACCGAAGGCCGCGCGCCCCCGAAGTGAGCCGGGCGGACATTCCACCCCTTGAGACGCCGCCGGTTCTGTCCATGCCAGTGACAAGTGGTCACCGAAGCCTCACCCTAGGCCACATGACTGCCGCCGCGCCGTTGTGCACGATCGTCCCGCCCTACGTCCTGGACCGCCTCGCCGAGGACGGTCACGAGCCCGCCGCCCGCTCCCTCGCCCTGGACGCCGTGCACCGCACGGCCCGCCTCACCGCCGCCCCCGCCCAGCCCGGCTCCGCCCGCCTGGACCGGGTGATCGGCGACGCCGGCCACACCGAACGGGTGCCCGGCCGCACCGTCCGCCGGGAGGGCCAGGCGCCCGTCCGGGACCAGTCCGTCAACCACGCCTACGACGGCCTCGGTGCCACCTTCGCGCTCTTCGCCGACGCGTACGGGCGCCGCTCGATCGACGACCAGGGCCTGCGCCTGGACGCCACCGTGCACTACGGCCTGCACTACGACAACGCCTTCTGGGACGGCCAGCGGATGGTCTTCGGGGACGGCGACGGCGAGGTGTTCGGCGACTTCACCGCCTGCGTCGACGTCATCGGCCACGAACTCACCCACGGCGTCACCCAGTTCACCACCGGACTGGAGTACCACGGCCAGTCCGGCGCGCTCAACGAGTCCGTCTCCGACGTCTTCGGCTCGCTCGTCAAGCAGTACGCGCTCCGTCAGGACGCCGCCGACGCGGACTGGCTGATCGGCGCCGGGCTGCTCGCCCCCGGCGTGCAGGGGGTGGCGCTGCGCTCGATGAAGGCGCCCGGCACCGCGTACGACGACCCCCGGCTCGGCAAGGACCCGCAACCGGCCCACCTGCGCGACTACGTGCACACCGCCCAGGACAACGGCGGCGTGCACATCAACTCCGGCATCCCCAACCACGCCTTCTACCTGCTGGCCACCGCACTCGGCGGCCCGGCCTGGGAGCGGGCCGGGCGGATCTGGTACGACGCGCTGACCGGCCGGCGGCTGGCCGCCGACGCCGACTTCCCCGCGTTCGCCCGGGCCACCGTCGCGGCCGCCGGGGACCGCTACCCGCAGACCACGGTCGCCGACACGGTCACGGCGGCCTGGGCGCAGGTCGGCGTCAGCACGGCCTGACCCCGGGCACCGGCACCGCCTGACCCCGGGCGCCGGGCACGGCACCGCCGTGCCCGGCCGGGGTCCGCGGCCCCGGTTGAGCCCGGGTTCAGCCGGGCTTAAGGCCCGCAAAGGTCAAGGTCCGGAAAAAGCCCGGCAAACAACCATCCCTGCGTAGCACCATGGACACCATGCGTATCCAGGTGACCCGGACCGGCGGCCTCGCGGGGCTCGCCCGCCGCGCGGAGCTCGACACCACCGAGCGGGTGGACGCCCCGCACGTCCACGCGCTCGCCCGCGAGGCCGTCGCGGGCGGGCTCCGGTCGCCCTCGTACGGGGTGCCGGACGGCTTCCATTACGAGATCACGGTCGACGGCCGGACGGTGCACTGCGCCGACCCCAAGCTCACCGACTCCCAACGGGAGCTGGTCTCGTTGGTGCTGCGCGAGGGCGCGTAGGCCCTCCAGGCCCGCCCCGCGCAACACCCCTGGCCCTCGGCCGCCGGACGGGACGACCGGCCGAACGGCGAGGGCCCGCCCGGACGCGATCGTCCGGACGGGCCCCTCTGCCGGGTCCCGCAGGGTCAGAAGCCCAGCTTGCGCAGCTGCTTCGGGTCCCGCTGCCAGTCCTTGGCGACCTTGACGTGCAGGTCCAGGTAGACCGGGGTGCCGAGCAGCGCCTCGATGTGCTTGCGGGCGGTGGTGCCGACGTGCTTGAGCCGGGAGCCCTTGGCGCCGATCACGATGGCCTTCTGGCTCTGCCGCTCGATGTAGACGTTGGCGTGGATGTCCAGCAGCGGGCGGTCCGCCGGGCGGCCCTCGCGCGGGATCATCTCCTCGACCACGACGGCCAGCGAGTGCGGAAGCTCGTCCCGGACGCCCTCCAGCGCCGCCTCGCGGATCAGCTCGGCGACCATGATCTGCTCGGGCTCGTCGGTGAGGTCGCCGTCCGGGTAGAGCGGCATGCCCTCCGGGAGCAGCTTGGTGATCAGCTCGGCGACCAGGTCCACCTGCTTGTCGCCGACCGCCGAGACCGGGATGATCTCGGCCCACTCGATGCCCAGCTCGACGCCGAGCTGCTGGATGGCGATCAGCTGCTCGGCGAGCCGCTTGGAGTCGACCAGGTCGGTCTTGGTGACGATGGCCACCTTGGGGGTCTTCTTGATCTCGGCGAGTTCCTTGGCGATGAACTTGTCGCCGGGGCCGAGCTTCTGGTCGGCGGGCAGGCAGAAGCCGATCACGTCGACCTCGGCCCAGGTGGAGCGGACCAGGTCGTTGAGGCGCTCGCCGAGCAGGGTGCGCGGCTTGTGCAGACCGGGGGTGTCGACCAGGACGAGCTGGGCGTCCGGGCGGTGCACGATGCCGCGCACGGTGTGCCGGGTGGTCTGCGGACGGTCGGAGGTGATCGCGACCTTCGTCCCCACCAGGGCGTTGGTCAGGGTCGACTTGCCCGCGTTGGGCCGGCCGACGAAGCACGCGAAGCCGGAGCGGTACGAGGAGGAAGGGGCACTCATGCGGTCCATTCTCCCTGATCACCGGGAGCGCGACGGACGCGGCCGCCCGAACGGCCTCCGCTCAGCCCTTGTCGCCTCCCCCGAGCGACGTCAAACCCATGATCAGCACCAGCAGCAGGAAGGCCACCGAGCCCCAGAGCCAGAACGGCGAGCCGGTCTCCTGCCACTTGCCCATCCCCATCACGCCCAGCAGCAGCCCCGCGAAGAACGCGTACGGCCCCATCTCCCCAGCCCCCTCACCGCGACCCACTCCCGGTGAGATTATCTGCCGAACACAGACGGCGGAGTGGCCGCCGGGTTCTCCCCCCGGGCCGGCCCCCCCCGCCCGCGGAGCCGCGCGCGGGCGGGGCCCTGAACGCGCCCCCCCGGC
>NZ_JBHJUK010000249.1:0-8031 GCF_042266225.1 Kitasatospora sp. NPDC056181 | reverse complement strand
GGCGAGAAGGTCCTCGCCGCCCAGGGCCCCGGCGCCTGGCCCGTCTGCTCCGTCAAGGCCGGCCTCACCAAGTAACACCCCCCGCACCCCACCCCCGGTGCCACCACGACCACGCCGCTGCACCCCACCGACCCACCACGGGCCCGGAACGGTACAGCGGCGTCGTGGCATTTCCCGACCCGAAGAGGGACATTTCCCGACCCGCCGACGTCACGCGGCGAGCCGGACAGCCGGACAGCCGGACAGCCGGCCGGAGTCAGCCGATCGTCGCCCTCCACACGACCTCGCCGTCGCACCACCGGTCGGTGGGAGCGAGACCGGCCGCGGTGGCGACGGCGGCGGAGGCCCGGTGGTCGGGGTGGATGTGGGCGATGACCGTGTGCACCGGGTGCTCCCGGAGCCAGCCGACGAGCCCCCGTGCGGCCTCGGTCGCGATGCCGCGCCCCTGCCACGGGGTGCCCACCACCCAGGCGATCTCCGCGGTGGCCCCACGGTCGTCGGCGGTGACGGTCGCCTGGAGGGTGCCGGCCGCGCAGGCCTCGTCGCGGAGCCGGATCATCCAGTTGCACCAGGACTCGGAGGGGTCGGGCGAGCCGGCCTCCCAGCGCTCGTAGCGGGCCCGCAGGGCCTCGGCGGTCTCCGGGGCGCCGCCGATGAAGGTGTGCAGGCCGGGGTCGGACAGCACGGTGGCCATCTCCCCGGCGTGCTCGACCGCGAGCGGCAGCAGGGTCAGGCGGTCGGTGTGAATGGCCTCGGGCCGGAGAGTGGTCATGCGACCTCCTGGTCGGTACGGGAGACGGGCACGCCGGGCCGGGCGGGCGGTCGGGCGGGACCAGCAGAACCGGACCGGGCAAGGAGCAGGCCCGGGGGCGGCCACCGGC
Source organism: Kitasatospora sp. NPDC056181 (assembly GCF_042266225.1). Taxonomy (NCBI): domain Bacteria; kingdom Bacillati; phylum Actinomycetota; class Actinomycetes; order Kitasatosporales; family Streptomycetaceae; genus Kitasatospora; species Kitasatospora sp. NPDC056181. The sequence goes on along the minus strand of NZ_JBHJUK010000249.1, from coordinate 7,150 downwards.
GCCTAGCCTGCCACAGAACTTGCCTAAGCATTTTAGGCGAGAGCATGATCGGTGCAGGCAGAGGAGCAGCAGCAGCGGAAGGGCACACGATGGCCAGATCAGGAGTGACCACGGAGCGGCTGACCCGGGCCGGCGCGGAGCTCGCCGACGAGGTCGGCTTCGCGCAGGTGACCGTGTCCGAACTCGCCAGGCGGTTCGACGTCAAGGTGGCGAGCCTGTACTCGCACGTGAAGAGCTCCCACGACCTCAGGACCAGGATCGCCCTGTTCGCTCTGGAGGAGCTCGCCGACCGGGCCGCCGACGCCCTGGCCGGGCGGGCCGGCAAGGACGCCCTGGCCGCCTTCGCCGACGCCTACCGCGGTTACGCACGGCAGCACCCCGGGCGCTACGCCGCCACGCAGTACCGGCTCGACCCCGGTGACGCGGCGGCGAGCGCCGGGGTCCGGCACGCCCAGATGACCCGGGCGATCCTGCGCGGCTACGACCTGGCCGAGCCGGACCAGACCCATGCCGTCAGGATGCTCGGCGGTGTCTTCCACGGCTACGCCAGCCTGGAGCTGGGCGGGAGCTTCAGTCACACCGCCGTCGACCCGCAGGAGTCCTGGGACTGGGTGGTCGACTCCCTCGACTCCATGCTGCGGGCCCGCGCCGCACACTGAGGCAAGTGCCTGGCGATCGCCGACGGGAGCACGGCCGAGGCCGCCAGCGCCATCCAGTACTCGTGCGGCAGTTGGAACGACCACTACTGGAAGGCCATCCCCCAATAGGACCGGTCACCAGGTGCCGGTAGCCGACGCAGGTGCCGGTAGCCGGTAGCCGACGCAGGTGCCGGCACCGGCAACCACGCCGCCGCCTACGCGTCCTCCACCTCCAGGCCGTAGGCGACGACGGCCTGCCGCAGCCCGCCCGGGTAGCCGGCGAGGGCAGGGGTGAAGTCCCAGTCCCCGGCGGCGTCGCGGTCGAAGCGCCCCAGCCGCATCGCGGTGTTGGCCGCGGCGCCGTCCGCCAGGTGCGCCACGGCCGGGTCCTGGTCGGCGCCGGCTTCGAGGATCAGTGCCGGTCCGGCGAACCCGGCCATGGTCGCGGCCGGGTGGTTCTCGGTGTCGGCCGCGGCGACGATCACGAGCCGGTCGGCGTCGGCGGGAAGGGCCTCGAAGTCGACCATCAGGCAGGCGTTGGCGTCACCGTAGCCGGTGACCAGCCGCACCGAGCCGTCCGGCGTCGAGCAGTTGTTGTAGAACACCAGGTGCTCGTCCGACATCGCCCGGTTCCCCTGGCACACCAGGGCGGCGATGTCGTACTCCTCCTCACCGGTCCAGTGGAGGAGGAGCCGGGCGGGCTCGGCGGCGACCTCGATCTCGGGCAGGTCGTCGCCGATGGCGGCCTGGGCCCCGTCCTGGGCGGCCTCGAACACCTCGTGGAACCCGTGGTGCTTCAGCAGGCCGACCAGCTCGGCGCCGTTGATCAGAGTGATCGGCTTGCCGGCGACGAACTGGTGCGAACTCGGACCGAACCTGCTGGTCGTCACGAGAACGGCCTTCGTCGCCGCGCCGTCGTGCTGGAGCGTGCCGTACAGGTCCCGTACGGCCGACGGCGTCACCGTGTCCCGGTACCGCTTCACCTGGACGATCACGTTTCCGCCGCGGAAGGGGTCCGTGTCGATCCCCCGCACGTCCACGCCGCCGTCCCGTGAACGGGACGTCAGCTCGACCTTCATACCCATGGCCTCCATCAACCGGGCGATGAGCTGCTCGAACCCGACCGGGTCCATCGCCAGCAGCAGCTGGAGCTCACGGACCCGCTTCGCCATCCGGCCACGGTTCGCAGTGGTGTCATCGCGAAGGTGGCGGAACAGCATGCGCTGCGCGCGACGCTCGTCGGTGTCGGGGTTGCCGAGGCGGTGGAGCTTCCTGCTCCGGGACATGTGGTGCTCCCTTGGACGTGACTGGTCGACGGGCAGCCGTCACGTTAGGGGACCCACCCACGCCCCGTCAGTCGTGTGTCACAAATGAGACTTTCGGGAGCGAGTGCACACCAAGGGGCCGGGCCTCACGGGCATGGTGCGCCACCGGACCGACCGCGACTTGTCGCAGCCGTGCCGGTCGCCCCGGCCCGTCGTCTGCACGTCTGCGGGGACCCGCCCGGGCTCGCGCCACCCTCGCGGAACGGGCGGCGGAGGGCCGTACGGCGTCCCGCCCCCGCCGCCGGCATGCGGTCCCCGGCCCACCGTCAGCCGACGCTGCGGTAGGCCTCGGCCCAGCCGCCCGCGGTGTGGTCGCCGCGGGTGAAGACGGCGGCGCCGGTGCGGCCGGTGGCCGGGTCGTCCGGGCCGGGGACCGGGTACGGGAGCTCGACGGGCGTGCCGGTGCCGGTGTGGCGGGCGGTGGCGGCGCCGTTCCAGGTGAGGACGGTGGCGCCGCGCGGGGCCTGTACCTCCGCGTGGCCGGTGTGCAGGGTGATCGTGGTGCGGGTGGCCCGGGCGGCGAGCAGGCCGTGGTACTCCTCGGCGGACAGCCGGCAGGTGCTGGGCGGCGTGGTGCCGGACCAGTCCGGGGCGTCGACACCGCGGGCCCGGGCCGCCTTCCACATGTCCGGGACGAGGGCGGTGGTGTGGGCGGGGGTGGCCATCTGCTCGCACATCCACAGCAGCCGGCCGGCGCCGCGGCGGGGCCCGAGGGAGCGCCAGCGGATGCGCTGGGCGAGGTCGGCGGCAACGGTGGCGATCCACGGGTGGACGGTGCCCAGGTGGCCCTGGGCGCCCAGCCAGGCGAGGTAGCGCTGCGCCTCGTCCAACACGGGGGTCATCGAGTCGGTGGGGATGCCCAGGACGTAGGCGCTACGGCCGCGGAACGCCTGGGGGCTGTGGGCGACCAGCAGCAGGACCGCGCGGGCGAGGTCGCCGGCCACGGGCTTGGTGTCCTCCACTGCCTCCTCCCCCGGCTCCCCGGGGGTGTCGGGGCGGCCGAGGGTGCGCAGCACGTGGAACAGCGCCTGCTTGGCCCGTTCGGTGAAGGGGGCCTGTTCGAGTCCGGGGAGGTGGGTGGCCAGGGTCGAGATGAGGGCGTTCTCGGCGTTCTCGGGGTCGTCCGGGACGGGCAGTGCGTGGGCGGCCTCGGCGAGGCCGGCGGCGAGTTCGGCCTCGACCATGAAGCGGCTGGTGAGCTTGCCGAGTTCGGTGGCGGCCAGCCCGGCGTCGCCGTCGGCGGGGTCGGTGCGGCCGAGGTAGCCGGCGGCGGTGAGGAACTCGGTGGCGTCATGCAGCGGGTCGAAGGGGTGCTGTCCCTGGTGGAAGGCGAAGGTGCGGGTCCACCACTGTTCGGCCTGGGTGAGGGTGGCGATCCGGCCCTGTACGGCCTCGGCGAGCAGGTGGTCGGAGAGCCGGTCGCGGATGCGGGAGGTGACGGTGTATCCGGCGGCCAGCCGTGCCTGCCAGTGGTGGCGCTCTCCGGGGGCGGTGAGCAGGTGGGCGAAGCCCTCGCGTTCGCCGGCGCCGATCCGGCCGGCCCGGCCGAACATCTGCTGGACCATGGAGACCTCGATCCGGTCGAGGCCGATCTGGGTGTCCCGGACGATCACGGCCCGCGCGGGCAGGTTGACGCCTGCGGCGACGGTTGAGGTGGCCACCAGGACATCGGCCCGGCGGGTCCGGAACGCCTGTTCGGCCTCCCGCTTGAACGGCCAGTCCCGGTAGTGGAGTTGCACTCCGGCCTTGCTGCACAGGCGCTCCACCAGGTCGACGTCGTCCGCGTCGGCGCCGGTCGTGTCGACGCCGCGGTCGTGGGCCACGGCGAGCGCGGTGGTGCGCACCGAGCGTTTGCTGCCGCAGAACACCAGCACGCTGCCGCCGTCGGCGGTGTGCCGACGGGCCAGCCGGACGGCCTCCCGGGTGCGGGTCTGGTTGCGGGTGGCCCAGTCGGGGGCGTCCGCGTCCGGGGGCAGCGCGGGGAGCTGCCAGGTCAGCCGGGTGGGCCGCCAGGGGGAGCGGATCAGGCGGGCGCCCAGCCAGGCGGCGGTCTCCTCGGCGTTGGCCACGGTGGCGGACAGTCCGACGATCCGCACCCGGGCGGCGTCCTCCCGCACCCGGGCGAGGAGGGCCTCCAGGACCGGGCCGCGGACGGGGTCGCCGAGCAGGTGGATCTCGTCGACGACCAGGCAGCCGACCTCGGCGAGGGCGGCGCGCAGTGAGCTGGTGCGGCAGATCGCCTCGAACTTCTCGGTGGTGGCCACCCAGAGGTCGGCGTCGCGGATCAGGTCGGTGTCGACGGCCGCCTCGCCGGTCAGCCGGACCACCCGGCGGCCGGCCCGGCGCCAGGCGTCGAGATCGCGGTCGAGCTCGTCGGTCAGCGAGCGCTGCGGGACGAGCCAGGCGGCCTTGCGGCCGCGTTCGCAGGCGGTGAGCGCGGCGACCACGCCGATCGCGGTCTTGCCCGCCCCGGTGGGGGCGACCACCATGACGTGCCCGTCGCCGTCCAGCAGGGCCGGGACGGCGGCGCTCTGGACCGGGTTGAAGGTGGGGTGCGGCAGCAGCTCGGCCCATTGTTCGGGCACCAGCTCGTGGACCGGCACGAACGTGTCCGCGTCGTCGGCGGGCAGGTCGTCGAGGGCGTCCCACTGGGCGGCGAACGCGTCCCGGGCCGCGTGGGCGGCGGGGCCCGCGGCCGGGGTGACGGTGCCGGCCGGCCAGGCCACCAGGTCGGTGGGCCCGCCGAGGTCCGAGACGGTGGCCACGAGCTCGGCCTCGGCCCAGTGTGCGGCGCGGCGCACCTGTACGCCGAGGGCGGTCAGTTCACCGCCCAGTGCGTCGAAGTCCTCGCCGGCCGGGAGGATGACCCGGGCGTCGTCGGCGGCGCGCAGGGCGGCTTCGGGCAGTGGCCGGGCGGGGTCGGTGAGCTTGCCCCACCAGAGCGCGCGGGTCTCCGGCTGCGTGGGCCGGGGCAGGTCCTCGGGCCAGTCGGGGGCGGGGTTCGGGCGGGCCGGGAAGCCGGGCGGGCGCCAGGGCGTGACCGGTGTGACGGTCACGGCCGGTCCGCCGCCCTCCGGACAGGGACCGGGTTCCAGGCCCGCGAGGATCCGGGCGGCGGTGCGCGTGGTCATGGTCCGCTGGGCGGGCACCGGAGCGGGCGCGGCGCCGGCCGGGCGCAGCAGCTTGTCGTAGGTCTTCACCCCCAGGTCGGCGAGGGTGTAGGCGCGCGGGCAGGTCGGACAGACCACGGCCACGTACCGGTACTGGCGCCCGCCGGACTCGTACGGGCGGCGCAACGAGTGCAGCGGCTCGCCGCAGTCCGGGCACGGGCGGGGTACCTGCTCCTGGTAGCTCCAGCCCGGTTCCGTGAAGCGCAGCAGCAGGCCCTCGGTGGGGAGGGCGCTCCCCCAGCGCTGTTCGACCAGTTGAGGGACGGTCGGCCCAGTGGTTTCGGTGTCCGGTTCGTGCACGACGGCCACTCTCTCAGCAGGCCGGCCTCCGGCGCAGGGATTTCCCGCGACCGCCCGCCCGCGTGGGCGGCTCCGGGCCGTCGTGCGGGACCGGGGCGGGCCGTCGTGCGGGACCGGGGCTGGGCGTCTGCGGGGCCGGGGCGGGCTCGCGCGGCGCGCCGGATCGGGCGGGGGCGGGGATGATCGGAGGACGGCGGCCGGCGCTCCCCGGGCAGGCCGGTGCCCCCTGGCAGACGGGGGCTGGGAGTTCGGCGCGGTCGCACGGGAGGACCGAATGGGCCACGACAAGGGGCGCCCGGTGCGGCGCGCCACCCCCGAGGAGCGGGCCGCGGAGGGCCGTGCGGCGCGCCGTACGGCGCCGCGTTCCGCCCACGCCGAGTACCGGCCGGGCCCGGACCGGCCCGATCCGCTGGCGATCCTGGAGGCCCAGTCCGCGCTGCGCGTACCGGAGCTGGTGCCGATCCGGTACGGACGGATGACCGAGTCCCCGTTCCGGTTCTACCGGGGTGCGGCCGCGATCATGGCGTCCGATCTCGCGGGGACCCCCGACTCGGGTGTCCGGGTTCAGCTGTGCGGTGACGCCCACATGCTGAACTTCCGGCTGCTCGCCTCGCCGGAGCGGCGGCTGGTCTTCGACATCAACGACTTCGACGAGACGCTGCCGGGCCCCTGGGAGTGGGACGTGAAGCGGTTGTCGTCCAGCCTGGTGATCGCGGGCAGGGCGAACGACTTCGACGAGTCGGTGCGTGCGGACATCGTCGCCGCGACGGTCCGCTCCTACCGGGAGGCGATGTGGCGGTTCGCCGAGATGCGCAACCTGGACGTCTGGTACGCGCAGCTGGACTCGGAGCGCCTGCAGGAGATGGCGGTGGGCCGGGTGTCCAAACGGGCGCGTCATGAGCTCGACGTGGCGATGTCGAAGGCGCGCACCCGCGACAGCCTCCAGGCCTTCGAGAAGCTCACCGAGGTGGTGGACGGCCGGCGGCGGATCGCCGCCGATCCGCCGTTGCTGGTCCCGATCGCCGACTTCCTGCCGGACATCGAGCGGACGTCCCTGATGGCGCAGTTCCACGACCTCGTCGAGCGTTACGCACACACCCTGCCGTCCGACCGGCGCGCCCTGCTCAGCGGATTCCAGCTGGTGGACGTGGCCCGCAAGGTGGTCGGTGTCGGCAGCGTCGGCACCCGGTGCTGGATCTTCCTGATGCTCGGCCGGGACTCCGAGGACCCGCTGTTCCTCCAGGCCAAGGAGGCCGGCTCCTCGGTGCTGGCAGCGCACGTCGGTGCGAGCCGGTACCGCAACCAGGGTGAACGGGTGGTCTCCGGCCAGCGGCTGATGCAGGCCACCAGTGACATCTTCCTCGGCTGGGAGCGGGTCGAGGGGATCGACGGCAAGACCCGGGACTTCTACGTCCGCCAGCTCCGCGACTGGAAGGGCATCGCGGTGGCCGAGAACATGGTGCCGCGCGGCATGCTGGCCTTCGGCGAGCTGTGCGGCGCCACGCTGGCCCGGGCGCACGCGCGGTCCGGGGACCGCATCGCGATCGCCTCCTACCTCGGGAAGGGGGACGCGTTCGACCGGGCCCTGGTGCGGTTCGCGGAGGCGTACGCCGACCAGAACGAACGGGACCACGCGGCTCTGGTCGAGGCGGTCCGCATGGGCCGGCTCCCGTCCGAAGCGGGCTGAGCCCGCGCCGTGCGGCCGCCCTCGCGAGGC
>NZ_JBHJUK010000248.1:0-8236 GCF_042266225.1 Kitasatospora sp. NPDC056181 | reverse complement strand
TATATTAGCCTGGTCACCGGGGGGGGTACCGGGGGGGCCCCCGGGGGGGGGGGGCGGCCGGCGGCGGGGTGACGACCCCTCAGGAGCAGGTGACCCCGGCGCTCTTCCAGGTCGCCGCGTCGACCATGGTGGTCTTGGCGAACGCCTCGGCGGGCATCTCCTTGCCGCTCTTGAGCTTGTCGTACATCGTCTGGACGGCGAGCGCGCCGACGTCCCGGCCGTTGATGAACAGCGCGGCCTTCATCCCGGAGGCCTGGGTGCCGCTCCAGTCCTTGCAGGCCAGGTAGGCGCCGAGGCCGACCCCGATGACGTTGTCCGCACTCACCCCGGCGTTGCGCAGGGCGGTGACGCCGCCGTGCACGTTCTCGTCGTTGCAGCCCCAGACGACCCAGTGCTTGACGCCGGCGTTGGCGGTGATGGTCGCGGCGACCTTGTCCTGGGCGCCGGTGGGGGTGTTGTCGGTGGCGACCTCGATGGTCTGGACGCCGGGTGCGACGGTGCCGAAGGCCTCCTTCGCCGCCTTGACCCGGTCGCCGCAGACGGTGACGTCCTGCTTCCAGGCCGCGATGACCCGGGTGTCGGCGGAGTTCCAGCCCGCCTTCGTGTACTCGTCGGCGGCCCGCTTGCCGACCTCGGCGCCCATCTGGGCGCCGCTGAAGCCCACCCGCGGGACGAGGTCGCCCTTGGCGCACACCGACGGGTCCGGACCGGTGGCGCAGACCTGGTCGTCCGAGGTGAGGAGGGCGATCCGGGCGTCCCGGGCGGTCTGGACGACCTGCGGCCCCACGGCCGGGTCGGGGACGACGACGATGACGCCGTTGGTCTTCTGCGCGATGGCCGCCTTCACCTCGCTGACGGTCTTGTTGGCGTCGTTCCCGAGGTTGACGACCTTGAGGTCGATGCCGAGCTCCGCGGCCTTGGCCTTGGCGCCCGCCGCCTCACCGACGAAGTACTCCTGGTCGCCCTGCTTCTGGAGGTAGGTCAGCGAGATCTTGCCGCTCACCGTGTCGACCGACGAGGCGCCGGTGTTGGATTCCTGGCCGTTGGAGCAGGCGGTGGTGGTCAGGCCCAGGGCGAGCAGGAGGCCGGTGGCGGCGGCACGGCCGGTGGTGCTGCGGATCATGGGGGAGCGCTCCTCTGTGCCGGGGGTGAGGACCGGGGCCGGCACGGCTGGTGAGATCGAGGGTCGGGCGTGGTCGGGCGTGGGTCGGGCGTCGATCGGTCCGGCTGAGCAGCTGCGCTACAAGCGATCAGATCCAAACACGTTCAAACGCAATGTGAAATATCACATGTCTTGTTAACCCCGCGTCAAGTAGTCGTGCACGCCGAGATCAAGCTGTGACGTGGCACGACGCCTCGGCAGCACCCGCACAGCCCACTCGGACCTGACCCCACGTCAATCGGCAGCCGTGCCAGACCTCTTGAGCGCGCGCCCCCGACGTGTCATGCTGCGTTGCTTTCTGTTGGATGTTCCGACAGAAACCGACGGTAACGAACTACCGATCCCCCCACCCCCACTTGCGCACCCTGGAGCGCCCATGCGGATACCCCTGCCCCGCGCCCTCCCCCGGACACTGTCCCGCACCCTCCCCCACGCCCTCGTCGCGCTCTCGCTCGCGGCGACCGGGCTCGGCACCGTCGTCCTCGGCGCGGCCACCCCCGCCGCCGCCCTCGACAACGGGCTCGCCCTCACCCCGCCGATGGGCTGGAACTCCTGGAACACCCTCGGCACCGGGGTGACCCAGGAACAGGTCGTCCAGACCATCGACTTCATGTCCGCCAACGGGCTGGTCCAGGCCGGCTACGACACCGTCACGATCGACGACGGCTGGTCGCTCGGCCACCGCGACGGCCAGACCACCGACCTGGTCAAGAACTCCTACGGCGCGATGCAGCTCTACGACGCCAACCGCAACCCCGTCAGCGGCACCGACGGCACCGGGCTCGACCCGACCAGCGGCCACCTCGTCCCGGACCCGGCCCACTTCCCCGCGCGCACCGTCAACGGACAGACCCTCAACGGGATCCAGTACCTGTCCTGGTACGCCCACAGCAAGGGCATGAAGTTCGGCCTCTACGCCACGGACACCTACACCACCTGCCAGGGCCACCCCGGGAGCCTCGGCCACGAGTCCACCGACGCCGCCGACTTCGTCGCCTGGGGCGTGGACTTCGTCAAGTACGACGACTGCCCGTACGGGCCGCCGATCACCGGGCCCGACGGCCACAACTACGGGACGCAGGGCGAGGGGAGGGAGCTGACCCGCTCCATCTACGCCCGGGTCCGCGACTTCCAGCGGGCGCTCGACGCCGCGTCCCGGGCCCAGGGACGCCCGCGGGTGGCGCTCAGCGTCTCCGCACAGCCGGTGCACACCGGCGTCCCGCCGCTGCTGGCCTCCGACGACCCGGCCCGCACCGACCCGGTGGTGGTCGCGGCCGGGACGCCCGCGAACGAGGCACCCGGCTACGCCCCGACCGGGGTCTGGTGCGGGCAGGTGGCCAACCTCTGCCGGATCGGCGGCGACCGCGGCCCGGACCTGGAGGGCGTGCTCTACAACGGCCAGCTCCAGACGGCGCTGAAGTACCCGGACAACGTCCGCCCGGGCAGCTGGAACGACCTGGACATGATGTTCGCCGGCTGGCAGGACCCGTACGGCGTGTACGGCCAGACCGACACCTGCCCCTGCCACAAGCCCATGTCCCTGACCGAGTCGCGCAGCGAGATGTCGATCCTCGCCATGACGGCCTCCCCGCTGATCTCGGGTGCGGACCTGCGCACCGCGACCGACTCCCGGCACACCCAGGACGGCCTCACCTGGTCCACCGGCATCACCGCCGACCACCTGGCCGTCTACAAGAACACCGACGTCATCGCGATCGACCAGGACCGGCTCGCCAAGCCCGCCGTGCGGGTCGGCGGCCCGCCGAACAGCAGCACGGCGCCGGTCGTGCTCAAGCGGCAGCTCGCCAACGGTGACACCGCCGTCCTGCTCGTCAACCAGGACCCGTCCGCCCAACGGACCGTCTCCACCTCGCTGGCCGACCTCGGCCTCACCGGCCCCGGCTACTCGGCCAAGGAGCTGTGGACCGGCGCCACCGCCACCGTGACCGGTGCCCTCAGCGCCCAGGTCGAGCCGCACGGCGTCGCCCTGTACCGCCTCAAGGCGCTGCCGGGCACCGTCCCCGCGGCGGTGGTCGGCGACGGCCGCTACCACGGCATCAGCGCCGGCGGCACCGGCGGCCAGGCGCTGGAGGTCCAGGGCACCTGCAGCGCCTCCGACGGCTCCCCCACCGACGTCAACACCTGGTGGGACTGGCACACCTCGGAGCAGTGGCAGTTCACGCCGAACGCCGACGGCACGGTGCGCATCACCGACAACTGCCTCACCCCGACGCAGACCCACGGCACGCTCACCGGAACGAGCGCGCCCGGCCAGCCCGCCCGGGTCCGGAACGCCTACGACCCCGGCAGCGCCGCCCAGAAGTGGCGCGTCGTCCAGAACACCGCGACGGGCGCGCTGACCATCACCAACGTCGCGACCGGTCTGGTCCTGGCCGCCCCGCAGGCCGCCGCGACGTCCCCCGTCGTCCTCAGCCCGGCCGACGGATCGGCGCCGGGGCAGTCCTGGACCTTGCTGTCCTGACCCCGGCCTCCCCCTGCTCCCCCGGCCCCGGCGCCCTGCCGGAGCCGGGGGCCCTACCCAACTCACCCTCTCTGGAGGACCTTTGCGCTCCCCCAGCACCTCGCAGACCCGCCGTACCTCGGCGCCTCGCCGCATGGCGTCGGCGTTGACGGCACTCACCCTGTTCACCGGCGGCGGGGCCCTCGCCGTCGGGCTCCAACTCGCCACCGCACCGCCGGCGGCGGCCCTCGACAACGGCCTCAACCTGACGCCGCAGATGGGCTTCAACAACTGGAACTCCACCCAGTGCGGCGCCCAGTTCAACGAGGCCATGATCAAGGGCATCGCCGACCTCTTCGTCAGCAAGGGCCTGAAGGCGGCCGGCTACCAGTACGTCAACCTGGACGACTGCTGGGCGCTGCCCGAGCGCGACGGCTCGGGCAACCTGGTCGCCGACCCGGTCCGCTTCCCAGGCGGGATCAAGGCGCTCGCCGACTACGTCCACGCCAAGGGCCTGAAGTTCGGCATCTACTCCAGCGCCGGCGTCCACACCTGCGACGTCAAGGGCTTCCCCGGGGGCCTGGGCCACGAGCAGCAGGACGCCGACCTCTGGGCCTCCTGGGGCGTCGACTACCTGAAGTACGACAACTGCAACAACAAGGGCGTCGACGCCCAGAAGCGCTACAAGGCGATGGGCGACGCGCTGAAGAAGACCGGCCGCCCGATCCTCTACAGCATCTGCGAGTGGGGCAGCACCGGGCCGTGGAACTGGGCGGCACCGGTCGGCAACTCCTGGCGCACCACCGGCGACATCAGCGACACCTGGCAGAGCATGATCTCCATCGCCCAGGCCAACCAGGGCCTGGCCAACTACGCCAAGGCCGGGGCCTTCAACGACCCCGACATGCTGGAGGTCGGCAACGGCGGCATGACCGCGACGGAGTACCGGACCCACTTCAGCCTCTGGGCCGAGATGGCCGCCCCCCTGATGATCGGCACCGACCTCCGCACCGCCGAGCCGGAGACCTTCGAGATCCTGACCAACGCCGACGTGATCGCGGTGGACCAGGACCCGCTGGGCCGGCAGGGCGCCGTCGTCTCCAGCGAGAACGGCCTGGTGGTGATGGCCAAGCCGCTGGCGGACGGCGGCCGGGCGGTCACCCTGACGAACGAGGGCTCGTACGACGCCACCATCACCGCCACCGCGCAGACCGTCGGCATCGCCGGTGCGAAGTCGTACACGGTCAAGGACCTGTGGTCGAAGAAGATCACCAAGGGCGACGGGACCGTCAGCGCCACCGTGCCGGGGCACGGGACGGCGATGTTCCGGATCACCCCGGACTCGCCCGTCGCCCCGCCGACCGGGGTCACCCAGCTGAGCGACCTGCCGTTCGCCTCCGTCACCAACTTCTGGGGCCCGGTCGAGCGCGACCGCACCAACGGCGACCACGTGGCCGGTGACGGGCAGGCCATCACCCTCCGCGGCCGGTCCTACGCCAAGGGCCTTGGCACGCACGCCCCGAGCGCGGTCGCCTTCCACCTCGGCGGTGCCTGCAGGAACCTGGTGACCGACGTGGGGATCGACGACGACGCCTACGGCAACGGCTCCGCGGTGTTCCGGATCTACAAGGACGACACCCTCGTCGCCGACAGCGGCACCCTCACCGGGAAGGACCCGGCCAAGCACCTCACCGCCGACCTGACCGGTGCCACCACCGTCCGCCTGGTCGCCACCGACGCGGGCGACGGCACCAGCTACGACCACGCCGACTGGGCGGGCGCGCGCATCGCCTGCGGCAGCGGACCGGCCGCCGGCACCCACCAGCTCTCCGACCTCGCCTGGTCCTCCGCCGGCAACAGCTGGGGCCCGGTCGAGAAGAACATGAGCAACGGCGACAACCAGGCCCGTGACGGCAGCACCATCACCATCGCGGGCGCCACCTACGCCAAGGGCCTGGGGGTCAACGCCCTCAGTGAGGTGGTCTACTACCTCGGCGGTTCCTGCTCCTCGCTCACCACCGACGTGGGCGTGGACGCCGAGGCGAACGGCCGCGGCACCGTCACCTTCGAGATCTACAAGGACTCCGTCAAGGTCGCCGACAGCGGCCTGATGACCGCGCGCGACGCCGCCAGGCACCTCACCGCCGACCTCACGGGCGCCGACGAGCTGCACCTCGTGGTCACCGACGGCGGCGACGGCACCAACAGCGACCACGCCGACTGGGCGGGCCCCGTCCTCACCTGCTGACGTCCACCGCGCCTCGTCGTTCCGCGGGCCTCAGGCCAGGCGGTGGGCCCCCGCGGCGGGGGCGGTGGGGAAGACGAGCGGCGCGGTGTACCCGGCGCCGGCGAAGGCGCGGGTCACCTCGGTGGTCACCGCGGCGGCCGCACCGACCGGGACCAGGGCGATGACCGAGCCGCCGAAGCCCCCGCCCGTCATCCGGGCACCGAGCGCACCTGCGGCGAGGGCGGCCTCCACGGCGAGGTCGGTCTCGGCGCAGGAGACCCGGAAGTCGTCCCGCAGCGAGGCGTGCCCGGCGGTGAGGACCGGGCCGAGGGCGGCCGGGTCGCCGCCGTCGAGCAGCGCCACCGCCTCGCGGACCCGGTCGTTCTCGGTGACCACGTGCCGCACCAGCGGCCGCAGTTCGTCCGGGAGCCCGGCGAGCGCGTCGCCGAGGTCCGCGGCCGGGAGGTCGCGCAGGGCGGGCAGTCCGAGCAGGGCGGCGGCGCGTTCGCAGCCGGCGCGCAGCGCGGCGTACGCGCCGTCGCCGAGGTCGTGCTTGACCCGGGTGTCGATGACGAGGAGGGTCAGGCCGGCGGCGGCGGGGTCGAACGGGACGTGCCGGACGGCGAGGTCCCGGGTGTCGAGGTGGAGGGCGGCCCCGGCCCGGCAGACCATGGACGCCATCTGGTCCATCATGCCGCAGGGGACGCCCGCGAACTCGTTCTCGGCCCGCTGCGCGATCAGGGCCAGCTGCTGGTTGTCCAGGTCGAGCCGGTAGAGGTCGCGGTAGGCGGTGGCGACGGCGCACTCCAGGGCGGCGGAGGAGGAGAGGCCCGCGCCGCCGGGGACGTCGCTGTCGATGAGGAGGTCGGCGCCGCCGACCGGGTGGCCGGCCCGGCCCAGGGTCCAGACGACGCCGGCGGGGTAGGCGGCCCAGCCGGGCGCGGAGCCGGGCGCGAGGCCGGCCACGTCCAGCTCGACCGGCGGTGCGTCACTGCGGGTGGAGTGCAGGCGCAGCAGGCCGTCGTCACGGCGTCGGGCCTGGACGCGGGCGGTCTGCGGGAGGGCGATCGGCAGGACGAACCCGTCGTTGTAGTCGGTGTGTTCACCGATCAGGTTGACCCGGCCGGGGGCGGCCCACTCGCCGTCGGGAGTGTGGCCGTAGAGCCCCTGGAAGGAGGTGGCGGTCATCGGGCGACCTCCCGCAGGCGGCGGGCGGCGTCCTCGGGGGCGACGTCGTTCATGAAGGCCTCCATGCCGGACTCGGTGCCGGCCAGGTACTTGAGCTTCTCGGCGGTACGGCGGACGGTGAACAGTTCGAGGTGGAGGGCGAGTTCGTCCCCACCGACGGCGGGCGCCTGGTGCCAGGCGGCGATGTAGGGGGCCCGGACGGGGCTCTGCGGGGTGCCGAAGAGCCGGTCGAAGCGGCGGAGCAGGTCGAGGTAGAGGCCGGGGAGTTCGGCGCGCTGGTCCTCGTCGAGGCGGGTGAGGTCGGGGACGCGGCGGTGCGGGTGGAGGTGGACCTCGTAGGGCCAGCGGGCGGCGAACGGCACGAACGCCGTCCAGTGCTCGCCGGCCACCACCACCCGTGCCGGGTCGGCCCGTTCGGCGGCGACCAGGTCCTCGAACAGGTTGCGGCCGGTGGCGGCGCGGTGGCCGGCGGCCTGCTCGGTCATCCGGGCGGTGCGCGGGGTGGTGAAGGGGAGCGCGTAGATCTGGCCGTGCGGGTGGGCGAGGGTGACGCCGATCTCGGTGCCGCGGTTCTCGAAGCAGTAGACCTGCTGGACGCCGGGCCGGGCGGACAGCTCGGCGGTGCGGTCGGTCCAGGCGTCCAGCACCAGGCGGGCGCGGTCCTCGTCCAGGTCGGCGAAGGAGGCCTCGTGGTCGGCGGTGAAGCAGACCACCTCGCAGCGGCCGGTTCCGGGCCGGACGGTGTGCAACCGGGCGTCGTCCGGGTCGTCCGGCAGGGCGGCCGTGCCGGGCAGTCCGGCGAGGGAGGGGAAGCGGTTCTCGAAGACGGCGACCTGGTAGTCCCCGGCCGGGATCTCGCTCAGCCGCCCGTCCCGGGAGGGGCAGAGCGGGCACTCGTCGGCCGGCGGGTGGTAGATCCGGGCCTGGCGGTGCGCCGCGATGGTGACCCAGGCCCCGGTGGCCGCGTCGAGGCGGATCTCGGAGCCGCCGGAGGGCCGGTCCAGCGGACGGCGGTCGGTGACGTCCCGGTCGGGTGCCGGACCGCAGTCGTAGTAGATCAGCTCACGCCCGTCGGCCAGCGTGGTCACGGTCCTGCTGGTCGGTGCGGCAGTGGTCTCGGCCATCTGTTCTTCGTCTTCCTTGCACGGCGACATGAGCGAACATTATCGAACAATACTCAACATGGAAGCCCACAGGA
>NZ_JBHJUK010000247.1:0-8373 GCF_042266225.1 Kitasatospora sp. NPDC056181 | reverse complement strand
ATCGCGGACGTCTACCCCCTCGCCCCCCTCCAGGAAGGCCTCTTCTTCCACCACCTGCTCGCCGGCCGCGACGGCGTGGACGAGGACGTCTACGCGGTGCCCTTCGTCCTCGGGTTCGACTCGCGCGAGCGCCTGGACGCCTTCCTCGCCGCCCTCCAGCAGGTCGTGGACCGGCATGACATCTACCGCACCGCCATCGTCTGGGACGGGCTGCGCGAGCCCGTCCAGGTGGTCCTCCGCAACGCGCAGCTTCCCGTCCGGGAGGTGGCGGCACCGGCGCCCGGCACCGATGCCGTCGAGTACCTGATGGCCGTCAGCGGGTCGCCGATGGACCTGACCCACGCACCGCTGATCCGCGCGTACGTCGCCCCCGAGTCCGGTGGCCGGGGGTGGACCGCCGTGCTGCGCATTCACCACCTCGTGCAGGACCACACCACGATGGACGTGGTGATGGGCGAGCTGGCCGCGTTCCTGGCCGGGAGGGGCGGGTCGCTGCCCGCTCCGCTGCCGTTCCGCGAGTTCGTGGCGCAGGCCCGCCTCGGCCTGCCCGACGAGGAGCACGAGCGGTTCTTCGCCGGCCTGCTCGGCGACGTCACCGAGACCACGGCGCCGTTCGGCCTGCTGGACGCGCAGGAGGACGGCCACGGCGTGGCCCTGGCGCACACCGAGGTGGACGGCGCGCTGTCCGACCGGGTGCGGGAGGCGGCGCGCCGCCACGGGGTGAGCGCGGCGACGGTGTTCCACCTGGCGTGGGCACGGGTGCTGGCGGCGGTCAGCGGACGCGACGACGTCGTCTTCGGCACGGTGTTGTTCGGCCGGATGAACGCCGGCGCCGGCTCCGACCGGGTGCCCGGCCTGTTCCTCAACACCCTGCCGGTCCGGGTCCGCGTCGGCGCGGCCGGCGTGGGCGAGGCGCTGTCCGGGATGCGGGACCAGCTGGCCGAGCTGCTGGTGCACGAGCACGCCCCGCTCGCCCTGGCGCAGCAGGCCAGCGGGGTGCCCGGCGGCAGCCCGCTGTTCACCTCGCTCTTCAACTTCCGGCACAGCCAGGTCGTGGGCCGGGAGTCCACCGACGACGCGCTCGCGGGCATCACCCTGCTGACCACCCGGGACGCCACCAACTACCCGCTGAGCCTGTCCGTCGACGACACCGGTGCCGCGTTCGTGGTGAGCGTCGACGCGGTCGGGGCGGTCGACCCGGCCCAGGTGTGCGCCCTCGTCCGGACCTGCCTGGACAACCTGCTGTCCGCGTTGGAGACCGCCCCGGCCACCCGCCTGGCCGCGGTCGCCGTGCTCGACGGGGCCGAGCGGGAGCGCATGCTCGTGGCCTGGAACGCCCCGGGCGCGCGCGGCGCGCAGAGCACCGCCGACGGCACGACGGCCGAACCGGTGGCCGGGCGGTTCGAGGCGCAGGCCGCCCGCAGTCCGGAGGCGGTCGCGGTGGTGGCGGACGGGGACGAGGTCTCCTACGCCGAGCTCGATGCCCGGTCGAACCGCCTGGCCCGGTACCTGACGGGTCAGGGGGTGGGCCCGGAGTCGGTGGTGGCGGTGGCGCTGGACCGCGGTGTCGGGCTGATGACCGCCGTCCTCGGCGTTCTCAAGACGGGGGCCGCGTATCTTCCGGTCGACCCGGCCTACCCGGCGGAGCGCATCGCGCACATGCTGGACGACGCGGCCCCGGCGCTGCTCCTCACCTCGGCGGCGTCGGCCCCGGAACTGCCCGCGTCGGCCGTGCCGCCGGTGGTGCTCCTGGACGCGCCGCAGACGGTCGGGGCGCTGGCGGGTCTGGCGGCGGACGCCCTCGGCGCGGGTGAGCGGACCGTGCCCGCGCCCGGCCATCCGGCCTACCTGATCTACACCTCGGGCTCGACGGGCCGGCCGAAGGGGGTCGTGGTCCCGCACGCCGCCTTCGCCAACACCGTGGCGTCGGCGCGCGACCGCCTCGGGGTGGGGCCGGACTCGCGGGTCAGCCAGTTCGCCTCGGTGAGCTTCGACGTCTTCTGCCTGGAGTGGGCGATCGCACTGACCTCCGGGGCCGCCCTGGTGGTCGTGCCGGAGGACCGTCGTCTCGGCGCCGACCTGGTGGCGTTCCTGTCCGCTCAAGGGGCGACCCACGTGGACCTGCCGCCGGCGGTACTGGCGGGACTGGAGCCCGCCGTGCTCGGGGCCGGTGTCGTCCTCAACGTGGGCGGCGAGGCCCTCGCGCCCGAGGTCGCCCGCCGCTGGGCGGCCGGGCGCACGCTGTTCAACAGCTACGGCCCGACCGAGACCGCCATCGACGCCACGGTGTGGCGCTGCCGCGCGGACGCGGACGGGGTGGCGATCGGCACACCGATCGACGGCGCCCGGGTGTACGTGCTCGACGAGCACCTGATGCCGGTGCCGGCCGGCGCCGCCGGTGAGCTGTACATCGCCGGGGCCGGGCTGGCCCGCGGCTACGTCCGTCGGCCGGGTCTGACCGCGGAGCGCTTCGTGGCCTGCCCGTTCGCCGCGGCGGGTGAGCGGATGTACCGCACCGGAGACCTGGTCCGCTGGTCGGCGGCCGGTGAGTTGGAGTACCTCGGCCGGGCCGACGACCAGGTGAAGATCCGCGGGTTCCGGATCGAGCCCGGTGAGGTCCGGGCCGTCGTCGCGGAGCACCCGCTGGTCGCGCAGGCGGCCGTCGTCGCCCGCGAGGACGCCCCCGGTGACAAGCGCCTGGTCGCCTACGTGGTGCCCGAGGTGGGCCAGGACGGTGGAGAACTCGCCGCTCTCGTCAGGGAGTTCGCGGCCGACCGGCTTCCCGCGTACCTGGTGCCGTCGGCGGTGGTGGTGCTGGACGTGCTGCCGCTGACGGTGAACGGGAAGCTGGACCGCAAGGCGCTGCCCGCCCCCGCGTACGCGGCCGGCGTGGGCCGCGGGCCGGCGGACGCGCGGGAGGAGCTGCTCTGCCAGGCGTTCGCCGAGGTCCTGGGCCTGCCCGCGGTCGGGGTGGAGGACGACTTCTTCGCCCTCGGCGGGCACTCCCTCCTTGCGATGCGCCTGGCCAGCCGCGTCCGGACGGTCCTCGGCGTGGAGCTGCCCCTGCGGGTGCTCTTCGAGGGGCCGACACCGGCCGCCGTCGCCGTCTGGCTGGACCGGGCCGCCGAGGGCCGGCTCGCGCTGACCGCCGCGGCCCGCCCCGAGCGGGTGCCGCTCTCCTTCGCCCAGCGCCGGCTCTGGTTCCTGGGCGAGCTGGAGGGGCCGAGCGCCACCTACAACACGCCGACGGCGCTGCGTCTGAGCGGTGCGCTGGACCGGGAGGCGCTCGCCGCCGCCCTGCGTGACGTCCTCGGGCGCCACGAGGTGCTGCGCACCGTGTTCGAGGCCACGGACGGGGAGCCCCGCCAGCTGGTCCTGCCGGCCGACGGGACGGGCTTCGAGCTGACCGTCACCGAGGTGACCCGGCAGGGCCTGGACACCGCACTGGGTGCGGCCGCCGGTCACGCCTTCGACCTGGCCGCGGAGATCCCGCTGCGGGCACAGCTGTTCGTGCTGGGCCCGGAGGAGCACGTCCTGCTGCTGCTCGTCCACCACATCGCCACCGACGGCTGGTCGACCGCGCCGCTGGCCCGCGACCTCTCCGCGGCCTATGCGGCCCGGTTGGAGGGCCGGGCCCCCGACTGGGCGCCGCTGCCGGTCCAGTACGCCGACTACGCCCTGTGGCAGCGCGAGCTGCTCGGGGACGAACAGGACCCGGCGAGCCTGGCCGCCCGCCAGATCGCCTACTGGCGCGAGGCGCTGGCCGGCATCCCGGAGGAGCTGGCCCTGCCGGGGGACCGGCCCCGCCCGGCAGTGTCCTCCCACCGCGCGCACGCCGAGGAGCTGGAGATCCCCGCGGCGCTTCACCAGGGCCTGGCGGAGCTGGCCCGGGCGCAGGGCGTGACCATGTTCATGGTGCTCCAGGCCGCCCTCGCGGTGACCCTCAGCCGCCTCGGCGCCGGCACCGACATTCCGATCGGCTCGGCCACCGCCGGGCGGACGGACGAGGCGCTGGACGACCTGGTCGGCTTCTTCGTCAACACCCTGGTGATCCGCACCGACCTGTCCGGGAACCCCACCTTCACCGAGGTGCTCGGACGCCTGCGTGAGACCGGACTCGGCGCCTACGCCCACCAGGACGTGCCCTTCGAGCGACTGGTCGAGGCCCTGGCGCCCACCCGTTCGCTGGGCCGCAACCCCCTGCACCAGGTCGTCCTGACGCTGCAGAACACCGGCTCGGTCGTGGGTGGCGGCGAACCCGCCCTGGACCTGCCCGGCGTGCGGGTCGGCATGGCCGACGCGGGCACGCCGGTGGCCCGGAACGACCTCGAACTCATGGTGGGCGAGACCTTCGACGAGCACGGCGCCCCGGCGGGCATCCGCGGCGGGCTCGCCGGCACCACGGACCTCTTCGACCCGGGGACGGTCCGGCGGCTCACCGACCGGCTGGTCCGCGTGGTGCGGGCCGTGGTCGAGGACCCGCAGGTGCGGTTGGCGTCGGTGGAGGTGCTGGACGCGGCCGAGCGGCGTCGGGTGCTGGTGGAGTGGAACGACACGGGTGCGGGTGTTCCGCAGGTGACGGCGGAGCGGTTGTTCGAGGCGCAGGTGGTGCGGACGCCGCAGGCGCCGGCGGTTGCGGGGGACGGGTTCGAGGTGTCGTACGCGGACCTCGACGCGCGGGCGAACCGGCTGGCGCACTACCTGGTCGGCCAGGGGGTGGGTCCGGAGTCGGTGGTGGGTCTGTGTCTGCCGCGGGGTGTGGACCTGATCGCGGCGATCCTGGGGGTGTGGAAGGCCGGGGCGGCGTACCTGCCGCTGGACCCGGAGTACCCGGCGGAGCGGATCTCCTACATGCTGCGTGACAGCGGCGCCGCGCTGACCCTGACCACCGAGGAGATCCTCGACGAGCTGCCGGCCGGCCGGATGCGCCTGGTCGCCCTGGACGCGCCGATGACGGCCGCCGTCCTGGCGGCTCGGCCGGTGGTGGGTCCGGGTGTGGGGTCGGTGGTGTCGCGGTTGGCGTATGTGATCTACACGTCGGGGTCGACGGGTCGTCCGAAGGGGGTGGGGGTTTCGCATGCGGGGTTGGCGTCGTTGGCGGCGGCGCAGGTGGAGCGGTTCGGGGTGGAGTCCGGCAGCCGGTTGTTGCAGTTCGCGTCGGTGAGTTTCGATGCGGCGGTGTCGGACGTGGTGGTGGCGTTGTCGTCCGGGGCGTGTCTGGTGGTGGGGGGTTCGGGGGAGTTGCTGCCGGGTGGTGGTCTGGTGGAGTTGGTGGCGCGGTTGGGGGTGACGCATGTGACGTTGCCGCCGGCGGTGTTGGGGGTGCTGGATGCGGGGGCTTTGCCGTCGGTGCGGACGTTGGTGTCGGCGGGTGAGGCGTTGGGCGGGGAGTTGGTGTCGCGGTGGGCGTCGGGTCGGCGTCTGGTGAATGCGTACGGGCCGACGGAGGTGACGGTGTGCGCGACGATGTCGGCGCCGTTGGCGGTGGGGGAGGTGCCGGGTGTGGGGGGTCCGATTTCCGGCGTGCGGGTGTTCGTGCTGGACGGGTGGTTGCGGCCGGTGCCGCCGGGGGTGGCGGGCGAGGTGTATGTGGCGGGGGCCGGGTTGGCGCGTGGTTATGTGCGTCGGCCGGGTCTGACGGCGGAGCGTTTCGTGGCCTGCCCGTTCGCCGCGGCGGGTGAGCGGATGTACCGCACCGGGGATGTGGCGCGCTGGACGACAGTTGGCGAGCTGGAGTACCTCGGCCGGGCGGATGAGCAGGTGAAGATCCGCGGGTTCCGGGTCGAGCCGGGTGAGGTGCGGCAGGCGCTCGGTGCGGCGCCGGGGGTGGCGCAGATCGCCGTGGTCGTCCGGGAGGACACGCCGGGTGACAAGCGCCTGGTCGCCTACGCCGTCCCCGAGGTGAGCCAGAACGGTGGAGAACTCGCCGCTCTCGTGCGGGAGTTCGCGGCCGACCGGCTCCCCGCGTACCTGGTGCCGTCGGCGGTGGTCGTCCTCGACGCGCTGCCGCTGACCGTCAACGGGAAGCTGGACCGCAAGGCGCTGCCCGCCCCCGACCACGCCGCCGCCGGGACCGGCCGGGCCCCGGCCACCGTGCAGGAGGAGGTGCTCTGCGAGGCCTTCGCGGAGGTCCTCGGCCTGGAGCGGGTCGGTGTCGACGACGACTTCTTCACCCTCGGCGGCCACTCCCTGCTCGCGGTCTCCCTGGTGGAACACCTGCGCACCCGCGGGGTGTCGGTCTCCGTCAAGGCGCTGTTCCAGACCCCGACACCCGCAGGCCTGGCCGTCGAGGCCGGACCCGACCAGGTGCCGGTGCCGCCGAACCTGATCCCGGCCGGCGCCACCCACCTCACCCCGGCGATGCTGCCCCTGGTGGACCTCGACGAGACCGAGGTGGCACGGCTGGTGGCCCAGGCACCCGGTGGCGCACCCAACATCGCGGACGTCTACCCGCTCGCACCGCTCCAGGAGGGGCTCTTCTTCCACCACCTGATGGCCAGGGAGAACGGCGCGGCCGCCGACGTCTACGTCGCCCCCACCGTCCTCGCCTTCGACTCGCGCGAGCGCCTGGACGCCTTCCTCGCCGCACTCCAGCAGGTGGTGGACCGGCACGACATCTACCGCACCGCCATCGTCTGGGAGGGCCTGCGCGAGCCGGTCCAGGTGGTGCTGCGCCACGCCGGCCTGCCGGTCCGCGAGACGACGCTCGACCCGGACGGCCCGGCCCCGGTCGACCAGCTGGTCGCCGCCGGCGAGTCCTGGATGGACCTGCGCCGCGCGCCGCTGATGGACGTGCAGACCGCCGCCGAACCGGGCACCGGCCGTTGGCTGGCCACGGTCCGCTTCCACCACCTGATCCAGGACCACACCACGATGGAGGTCCTGCTCGCGGAACTCGCCGCCCTGCTCTCCGGCAACGGCGACGCCCTGCCCGAGCCGCTGCCCTTCCGCAACTTCGTCGCACAGGCCCGGCTCGGTGTGCCGCGGGAGGAGCACGAACGCTACTTCGCCGCCCTCCTCGGCGACGTCACCGAACCCACCGCGCCCTTCGGCTCCCTGGACGTGCACGGCGACGGCAGCGACGGGCGGCGCGAACTCACGGTCGTCGACAGTGACCTGGCCGTCCGCCTGCGGGCCCTGGCACGCCGGCTCGGCGTGAGCCCGGCCACCATCTTCCACCTGGCGTGGGCGCGGGTGCTGGCAACCGTCTCGGGCCGGGACGACGTGGTCTTCGGCACGGTGCTGTTCGGCCGGATGAACTCCGGCGCCGGCTCCGACCGCGTCCCGGGCCTCTTCCTCAACACCCTGCCCATGCGCGTGCGGATCGGGGACGCCTCGGTGGCCGACGCCCTGGTCGCCATGCGGGACCAGCTGGCCGAGCTGCTCGTGCACGAACACGCCCCGCTCGCCCTGGCGCAGCAGGCCAGCGGCCTTCCCGGCGGCAGCCCGCTGCTCGCCGCCATCTTCAACTACCGCCACCGGCAGGCCACCGGGGAACAGACCCGCACCGGTCTGCAGGGCATCGGCACGCTGTACTCCCGCGAGCGGTCGAACTACCCGCTCAACGTGACCGTCGACGAAGGCACCGAGTTCGGGCTGACCATCGAGGCCGCGGCTCCGGCCGACCCCGCGCGGGTCGGCGTCCTGGTGCAGACGGCGCTGGCCAACCTGGTCTCGGCGTTGGAGGAGGCCCCGGACACGCGGTTGTCCGCGGTGGGGGTGCTGGACGCGCGGGAGCGTGCCCTGGTGCTGGAGGAGTGGAACGCGACGGCGGTCGAGCTGCCGGGCGGCCTGGTGCCCGGCCTGTTCGAGGCGCAGGTGGCGCGGGTGCCGGATGCCGTCGCGGTGTCGTGCGACGGGGTCGACGTGTCCTTCGCGGAGCTGGACGCGCGGGCGAACCGGCTGGCGCACTACCTGGTGGCCCAGGGGGTGGGCGCGGAGTCGCTGGTCGGCCTCTGCCTGCCGCGGAGCATCGAGATGATCGTGGCGATCCTCGCGACCTGGAAGGCCGGCGCGGCGTACGTACCGCTCGACCCCGAGCACCCGGCCGAGCGGCTCACCTACATGCTCACCGACAGCAGGGCAGCCGTCCTGATCGGCACGGAGGAACTCCTCGACGAACTCCCGCTCGCCCGGATCCGCACCATCGCCGTCGACGAACCGGCCCTGGTGGCCGCGGTGTCGGGGTTGTCGGCCACTGCGCCGGGTGTCACGGTCGGCGCGGATCAGCTCGCCTATGTGATCTATACGTCGGGTTCGACGGGGCGTCCGAAGGGTGTGGCGGTCACGCACGGCGGGTTGGCGAACTATGTGTCGTGGGCTGTGGGTGCGATGCGGTGGGTGGTGGGTGGTGAGGCGATGTAGGGTGCTTAG
>NZ_JBHJUK010000246.1:0-8554 GCF_042266225.1 Kitasatospora sp. NPDC056181 | reverse complement strand
CCGCCGCATCAGCCGATCGCGACCTCCGCGTACATGCGGGCGATCACGTCCTCGATCGCGGGCTCGCGCACCGAGAGGTCGACCATCGGGTACCGCCCGGCGACGGCCGCGACGATGGGGGCGGCGCTCTGCTGGGCCGGGAAGGCCAGCCACTGCCGCGGCCCCTCGACCTTCACCACCCGGGCGCCGGCCACCTCGATCGGGGGCCCGGTCTCGGCGAGGTCGACCACCAGGGTCCGCTCGCTCTCGCCCGCCGCGTGCAGGCCGTCCAGTCCGCCGTCGTAGACGACCCGGCCGTGGTCGATCACCATCACCCGGTCGCACAGCTGCTCGATGTCGGTGAGGTCGTGGGTGGTGAGCAGCACGGTGGTGCCCTGTTCGCGGTTGACCTCCCGCAGGAACTCGCGCACCTTGCCCTTGCTGACCACGTCCAGCCCGATGGTGGGCTCGTCCAGGTAGAGCACCTGCGGGTCGTGCAGCAGCGCCGCCGCCAGGTCCCCGCGCATCCGCTGGCCGAGCGAGAGCTGGCGCACCGGGGTGTCCAACAGGTCGCCGAGGTCGAGCAGTTCGACGCAGCGTTCGAGGTTGGCGCGATATCGCCGGTCGGGGATGCGATAGAGGCGGCGGGCGAGTTCGTAGGAGTCGCGCAGCGGCAGGTCCCACCAGAGCGTGGTGCGTTGCCCGAAGACGACGCCGATCCGGCGGGCCAGCGCGACGCGTTCCCGGGCCGGGTCGACGCCGGCGACGCGCAGCCGCCCGCCGGAGGGCACCAGGATGCCGGTGAGCATCTTGATGGTGGTGGACTTGCCGGCGCCGTTCGGGCCGATGTAGCCGACGCACTCGCCGGCCTCCACCTCGAAGCTCAGCCCGTCCACGGCGCGCACCTCGCGCTTCTCGCGCCGGAACCGGCCGGCCTTGGCGCGGACGGTGAAGGTGCGGCGGACGTCGTCGAGTTCGATCAGTGCCATGGGAGTTCTGCTTTCACGAGGGGGTGGGGATCAGCTGCCGGTGCCGCGGTACGCGCGCAGACCGGCCCGCCAGGCGAGGCCGGCGGCGGCGCAGCAGAGCACCGCGGCGACCGGCGAGGCGTACTGGAAGGCGGTGGGCAGGCCGAGCGGGTCGGGCCGGCCGAGGATGCGCTGGGCGGGCAGCCAGTTGACGAACGCCAGCGGGATGCCGAAGACCACGCCGGCCACGAGCTCCTTGGCGAAGATCGTCGGCGGGTACTGCAGCACGGTGGCGCCGCCGTAGGTGATGGAGTTCTGCAGCTCGCCGGCTTCGCCCCACCAGAACTGCACGGTGGCGCCGCCGATGAAGGCCGACGCGAAGATGGCGGTGCCGCAGACGAGCAGGACGGGCACCAGCAGCACCCGGTCCCACGTCCAGTGGACGTCCAGGGCCGCCAGCGACCAGACCAGCACGGCCGCCCCCTGCACCGGCCGCCCGAGCCGGCGCAGGGTGAAGCGCTCGGCGCAGAGCTGGGCCAGCGCCGGGGCGGGGCGGATCAGCATGGTGTCCAGGCTTCCGGTGCGGATCCGTTCGCCGAGCGCGTCGGCCGTGCCGACCAGCAGGTTGGCGGTGCCCAGCGCGAACGACGACGTCCCGTACAGGAAGCCGAGTTCGGGCAGGGTCCAGCCGCCGAGGGCGCGGGTGTGCTGGAACATCAGCAGGATGACGGCGAAGTCGAGGAAGGTGACGACCGTGCTCGCCAGGGCCATCAGGGCGAAGGAGAGCCGGTAGGACATGGTGGAGCGGTTCCACATGGCCGCCACCAGCCACCAGGAGCGGACCGCCCAGCGGACCCGCGCCACGGGCCCCTCCGCGCGGACGAGGTCGGCCGGGGGCGCCGCGGCGCCGGCCGGGGGCTCCCCGGCGTGGACGAGGCCGGCCGGGTGCTCCCCGGCGCAGGCGGTGCCGGCGGGTCGGGAGTCAGCCACCCTGGACCACCACCTTGCGGGTCGCGAGCCGCTGGACGCCCTGCCCGGCGGCGAGCAGCAGGACCGCCCAGAGCGCCTGGAGGCCGAGGCTGCCGAACAGGCCGGCGCCGGCGCTCCGCTCCAGGAAGACGTCCGTGGGGATCTGGATCATCGCGGCCCAGGGCAGCACCCGGGCGATCTCGCCGAGCCAGCCCGGGAAGAGGCCGAGCGGCAGCAGCATCCCGGAGAAGAACATCGTCAGCACCACCGTGACCGAGCGGATCCCGTCCGCGTCCTGGAGCCAGAACCCGGTCAGCGAGACCAGGAAGCGCAGCCCGAAGCTGACCACCACGGCGAGCAGGACGGAGACCAGGAACACGGCCCAGACGGACGGGTCGTGCGGCAGCCGGGTGTCGAAGACCAGGCAGCCGGCGACGACCGGCAGGACGCCTCGGGCCAGCAGCTGGAAGCCGGCCCGGCCGAGGTCGCCTGCCAGCCACCAGCCCTGGAAGTCGACCGGCCGGTAGAGGTCGACCGCGATGTCGCCCTTGCGGAACCGCTCCTGGATGTCGTCCTGGAAGCCGCCGCCGAGGACCGCGACGGTGGCCAGCAGGGACTGGCTGATCCAGATGTAGGTGACCGCCTGCGCGGTGTCGTAGCCGCCGAGGCCGGGCCTGGCCTGCCAGAGGGCGATGAAGGTGTAGGCGAGGATGAAGCCGAAGACGGTGTTGGTGACGGCGCCGGCCAGGGTGGCGGCCCGGTAGGTCGAGTAGCGGCGGAAGCCGCCGCGGGCGACGGCGAGGTAGAGGCGGGCGGTGCCGCCGACGTCGGGAGGGGGCCTGAGCTGCGTCTCCGTGGGCACAGCGATAGGCATACTGTCTCCTTATCGACAAATACGAGCAGGTGGAGGCGCCCGGAACGGGGCGCACGGAACCCGGTGCCCGGAACGCCGGCCCACCGGGCGCCGGCGCGCGGGAGACCGGCGCACAGGGCACCGGCGCATGCCGGACCAGCTCCGACCGTCCCCACCCGGGGGTACCGGGCGGGCGGGCGGAGCTACCGGGCCTCGTACGCGAGAACCGGGTGCGCTATGTGGTTTGCACCTTTCACCGTACCGCCGACGATCACCTGACGCACCCGGTTTTCCCAACACCTGATCGCGGATCAAATAGCACATAATCGCCGCATGACCTTGAGGGCAGACCACCGCACCCGGCGCCAGGCCAAACGGGCCGCCCGTCGCGAGGCGCGCCGCGCCAAGCCGTTCTGGCGCCGGCTCCTGCCCACCTGGCGGGTCACCCTCGGCGCGCTCACCGTCGTCCTGCTCGCCGCCGTCGGCTCCTTCGCCGTGCTCTACCTCATCGTCCCCGTCCCCGACGCCAACGCCCACGCCGTCGCCCAGAACAACATCTACCTCTACGCCGACGGCGCCACCGAGATCGCCCGCACCGGCGCCGTCAACCGCACCGACGTCACCATCACCCAGATCCCGCCCGACACCCAGCACGCCGTCGTCTCCGCCGAGGACCGCACCTTCTACCAGAACCGCGGCATCGACCTGAAGGGCATGGTCCGGGCCGGCTGGAACACCCTCACCGGCAAAGGCATGCAGGGCGGCTCCACCATCACCCAGCAGTACGTCAAGAACTACTACCTGACCCAGGACCAGACCATCGAGCGCAAGGGCCGCGAACTCTTCATCGCCCTCAAGGTCGACCAGCAACGCAGCAAGAACGAGATCCTCACCGGCTACCTCAACAGCAGCTACTTCGGCCGCAACGCCTACGGCATCCAGAGCGCCGCCCACGCCTACTACGGCGTCGACGTCTCCCAGCTCACCCTCCCCCAGGGCGCCTACCTCGCCGCCCTGCTCCAGGCCCCCAGCATCTACGACGTCAAGACCGCCACCCCCGCCAACCGCGAGAAGGCCGTCGCCCGCTGGAACTACACCCTCGACGGCATGGTCCAACTCGGCTTCCTCACCACCGCCGACCGCGCCGCCATCACCTTCCCCGAACCCGTCGACCCCCAGCCCGCCACCGGCCTCGGCGGCCAGGCCGGCTACCTGGTCGGTGTCGCGGACGACTACCTCCTCTCCGCCGGCATCATCGACACCGCCACCCTCAAGGCCGGCGGCTGGCGGATCACCACCACCTTCGACAAGGACAAGCAGGACGCCTTCACCCACGCCGTCCAGCAGGAACTCACCGACGAACTCGACCCCGCCAAACGCCCCACCACCGACACCGACGTCCGCGTCGCCGGCGCCTCCGTCGAACCCGCCACCGGCCGCGTCGTCGCCGTCTACGGCGGCCCCGACTACGCCAGACAGCCCTACAACGACGCACTGCGCCAGGACAACCAGATCGGCTCCACCTTCAAGCCCATCGACCTCGCCGCCGGCCTCAACTCCGGCCGCAGCAGCGGCGACGGCCGCCCCATCACCACCGAAACCCGCTACGACGGCGCCAGCGAACGCCCCGTCACCGGCGGCCCCACCCCGTACGCCCCGCCCAACGAGGACGACATCGACTACGGCGACATCACCCTGCGCCACGCCATGGCGAAGTCGGTCAACTCGGTCTACGCCCAGGAAGGCGTCGACGCCGGACTCGCCCACGTCCGCGAGACCGCCATCCGGCTCGGCATCCCCGACAACGTCCCCGGTATGGACCCGGCCAACACCTCGATGACCCTCGGCACCGCCACCCCCAGCGCCCTCAACCTGGCCGGCGCCTACGCCGCCTTCGCCAACCACGGCCAGGCGTACACCCCGTGGTCCGTCACCAAACTCGAACGCGTCCACACCGGCGGCGCCATCGACGTCCCCAAGATGCCCGAACACGTCCCGACCACCGCCATCGACCGGGGCACCGCCGACGCCGTCACCGACGTCCTGCGCGACGTCGTCAGCCCCCGCGGCACCGGCGCCGCCGCCCTCGACCTCGGCCGCCCCGCCGCCGGCAAGACCGGCACCACCGACTCCAACCTCTCCGCCTGGTTCGCCGGCTTCACCCCCGAACTCACCACCACCGTCGGCCTCTTCCGGGAGAACCCGAAGACCCACGCCAAGGAGCCGCTCTCCGGCACCGCCGGCTACACCCGGATCAACGGCGGCACCTTCCCCACCGAGATCTGGACCGCCTACATGGCCGACGTCCTGGAGGGCACCGCCGTCCAGAACTTCGACCTCCAGCCCAGCCGGGGCAACAACGAGCCGACCACCCCCGCCACCACCGCCACCACCGCGCCGGCCACGCCGTACCCCGGAGCGAGCACCACCAGCGCACCGCCCCGCACCACGGCCCCGACCACGCCGGCCCACGAACGGCCCACCCCGAGCAACCGCCCCACCGAGACCCGGCCGGCCGACCCCACCCCCGAAGCGCCCCTTCCCACACCCACCCCGGAGCCGCCGGCCGTCACCCCGACCAGCCGGCCCACCTCGGCCAGACCCACCACCGCACCCACCCCGACCCCGGTCCCGACCCCGATCCCCTCGGTCACCGGCGGTCCCGGCCCCGGCCCCGGACCCGGCCCCGGGCCCGCCGCCGCCACCCCGCCCACCCCGTAGCGGCCCCGGCCACCACCCGACTCAGGACACCAGCTCCCGCTCCAGCGGCGTCCGGAACCGCGGCGTCACCCGCACCTCCCCCAGCCAGCCCGACAACCGCGCCGCCTCCACCGCGACCGCCGCCTCCACCTCCGCCCCGGCATCCGTGAACAGCCGCCACACCACCTCGCCGTCCGCACGCTGCGCCCAGCCGCCCACCACCCGGCCGCACCACCAGACCGTCGGCCCCGCGTTGCCCGCCCGGTCGAACAGGGCCGGGACGTCCTCCGGCCGCAGGTACCAGTCACGCCCGCGCCAGCCCATCACCGTCGGATCCAGCGCCGGCAACAGCGCCGCCCACGGCTCGGGCTCCGCCACCGGCTCCACGTCCTCCGGCAGCAGCACGCCCGTCACACCCCCGGACAGGGCCACCTCCACCGCACCCACGTCGGCCAGCGCCTTGCGGGTGTCCCCCAGCGTCCAGCCCGTCCACCACTTCACGTCCTCGACCGTGGCCGGCCCGTACGCCGCCAGCCACCGCCGCACCACCTCCGCCTTGGCCTCCCGCACCGGCACGTCCGGCCACTGCGGCACCCGCGCCCACGGATAGCTGCTGCTCAGCCACGACCCCCGCGGCCGGCACCGGCGCAGGTGCCCGTCCGAGGCCAGCAGCCGCAGCAGCCGGCTGCCCACGCTCTGCTTCGCCTCGTAGGGCTTGCCCGCCGACATCAGCATCGTCTCGCGCAACGCCGGCACGTCCTCGCCGAGTTCGCCCGTCGTCGCCTCACCGCGCCGCTCCAGCGCCGCCAGCACCGCCCGCTCCGTCTCGGCGAGCCGCGCCTCGTCCCAGCCCTCGGCGAACTGGCCGAGGTGCTTCAGCAGCGTCGCCCGCTCCTTGACCGCGATCGCCCGCGCCGTGGACGCGCTCACGAACGGCGCGAACTCCTCCGTGACCGCGAAGATCGTCCGCCGCATCGACAGCAGCTTCACCAGCGAGACGTCCTCGTACAGCGCCCGCTCGACCTCGGCCGCCGACGGCTCCGCCAGCCGCGCGCACGCCGACAGGTACACCGTCCCGGCATCGGTGGCGTGCAGCCCGACCACCGCGTCCGCGACCTGCTCGACCCGCTCCGCCCGCCCGGCGGGCGCCAGCAGGTGCCGCCGGCCCACCCGGGCCCGGCGCTGCTCGTCACCGATCAGGGGCAGACCACTCGAACGCACACCGCTGCTCATGGCCGGACCCTACTGCCACCCTCCGACAACCGCCCCCGGACGCGAAGAGGCGGGCCGCCGCGCACCACGGCGCGACGGCCCGCCCGGGGCCGGTCGGGTCCGGTCGGGTCCTCAGAGGTACAGCCCGGTCGACCCCTCCGTGTCACCGAAGCGCATCGCCGCGACGGCGTGCAGGTCGCGCTCGCGCAGCAGCACGTACGTGGCGCCGCGGACCTCGACCTCCAGCTTGTCCTCCGGGTCGTAGAGGACGCGGTCTCCCGGCTCCACCGAGCGGACGCTCTGGCCCACCGCGACGGCCTCCGCCCAGGTGCACCTCTTGCTCAGCTCCGCGGTCGCCGGGATGAGGATGCCGCCGGTCGAGCGGCGCTCGCCCTCGCTGCCCTCGGTCTTCACCAGGACGCGGTCGTGCAGCATCTTGATCGGCAGCTTCTCGCCCAGCCGGTCGTGGCGCGGCGAGTCGTGCTCCGGCGAGGCGGTCTTCGGGGTCGGTTCGTCGTTCGTACTCACGATCCCGAAGGTACCGCTCCCGGGCCCGCAGCGTGACGCTGGCCCGGAGTACGAGAAGCCCGCACGGGCGGCCCCGGGCCGCGCAGTCCCCCGGGGCCACGGGCGGTCCCGGGCCGCGCAGTCCCACAGGCGCGGGGAAAGGCGCCCGGGCATACGGAAGGCCGGGCACCGACGGCGCCCGGCCCCGTGAAACCCGCCGGTCAGCTCTTGCGGCGCTTCCGGGCCGAGGCGACCAGCAGCACCAGACCGGCGCCGACGAGCGCGGCCGGGACGACCCGCTCCTTGCGCGGCCGCCCGTCCTCGTCCACGAACTGCGCCTTGGCCTTCTCCACCAGCCCGCTGGCCGCCACGTAGGCCCGGGCGGCCTTCTCCTCCACGGAGGCCACCGCCTTCGCCTTGACCTGGGCGGAGATCGTGGTCGGGTGGACACGCATGGCGAGCTCGTCCAGGGTCGCCGCAAGCTGGGTGCGGGTGCGGGAGATGTCCGCCTCGATCTGGGCGGTCGTCCTCGCCGAGTTGTCCTTCGTGCTCGCCTCGCCCACTCGGGCCACCCCAATTCACTGATGTTGTCCTGTGCGACTGACCCAGTTTGTCAGCTACCGCGAACGGCCGCGCGGCCCCACCCACCATCGGAGGTAAGTTTGCCGTGGTACGACCACCCGCCCACGCACCAGGAGAGTCCCCCGTGACTGAGCGTCTCCAGCCCGGCGACACCGCGCCCGCCTTCAGCCTGTCGGACGCCGACGGCAACCAGGTGTCGCTCGCCGACCACCTCGGCCGCAAGGTGATCGTCTACTTCTACCCCGCCGCGCTCACCCCGGGCTGCACCAAGCAGGCCTGCGACTTCACGGACAACCTGGAGGTCTTCGCCGGCGCCGGCTACGACGTCATCGGCATCTCGCCGGACAAGCCGGAGAAGCTCGGCAAGTTCCGCGAGGCCGAGGACCTCAAGGTCGTCCTGCTCTCCGACCCGGACCACGCCGTCCTGGAGGCCTACGCCGCGTACGGCGAGAAGCAGAACTACGGCCGCACCTACCAGGGCGTGATCCGCTCCACGGTGATCGTGGACGAGCAGGGCAAGGTCGAGCGCGCGCTCTACAACGTGAAGGCCACCGGCCACGTCGCCAAGCTGCTGCGCGACCTCAAGGTCGAGACCGCCTGACGGGACGTCCCACGGGACGGCCCCGCGGGACGGCCCTGGCGACCGCCCGGTGGTCGCGTAAACGGAGCAGTCGCGTAAACGGAGCGGTGGGGGGGGGGGCCCCCCCCCCGGGGCGCCCCCCCCCCCCCCCCCAACCAAGGGTACAACGGGGGGGAACAAGGGCCCCAGGGGGAACAAGAACCC
>NZ_JBHJUK010000245.1:2821-8578 GCF_042266225.1 Kitasatospora sp. NPDC056181 | reverse complement strand
CTTTACTACCCTGTGGTGGTGGGGGGCGGCGTCTTTTTTTTATACCCCCCCGCCGCCGGCGCCGCCCCCCCCCCGCGGGGGCCCCCGCCCCCCGCCGGGGCCCCGCGGTCCGGGGATGCGCTCCTCCCGTCCCGGTGTGAGAGTGGGGGCAGCCCGGTATTCGTCCGGAGGAGGAGTCATGGGCATTTTCGACAGGTTCCGCCACAAGACGCACGACGCCTCCGAGGAGGCCAGGTCCTCCCTCGGCGGGAGCCACGAGCAGGACACCACCGCGATGACGGACCCCGCCCAGCGCGCCGCCCTCGCCCACGACGAGGCAGCCGACGCCTTCGGTCCCGAGATCGAGAAGGCCCGCGAGGTGCAGGAGGCGGCAGGCGTCAGCGACCGGGAGGCCGAGGAGCGGGCCCGGGAGGACATGACCGCCGAGGGCGACCCCTGGGACTGACCCGGAGGTCGCGGCCACGCGGGGGCCGCAGCCGTGCGGTGACACACGAGGGGGCGCGCCCGCCACGGGCGCGCCCCCTCGTCACGCCCGTGGCGGCAGCGGCGGCCGCCGCAGGTCCGGGCGCGGGGTGTCCTCCGGCGGCGGTTCGGCGGCCGGCGTGTCCTCCAGCAGGTCCAGCGCCAGCCGCACCGCCGTGACCAGCTCGACGTGCCGCCCGCGGGCCCAGTCCTGCGGGGTGCGCAGCACGTGCACGTCCGGCTCCACGCCGTGGTTCTCCACCGACCAGCCGAGCCCGCCGGTGAACCAGGACGCGTTCTTCGGCACCGAGATCTGCGTCCCGTCGCCGAGCGTGTGCCGCCCGGTCATGCCGACCACCCCGCCCCAGGTCCGGTTGCCCACCACCGGGCCCAGCCCGAGCAGCTTGATCGCGGTGATGATGACGTCCCCGTCGGAGCTGGTCGCCTCGTCGGCGAGCGCCACCACCGGCCCGCGCGGCGCGTCCCGGGGCCAGCGCACCGGCTGCCGTCCGCGGCTGAAGTCCCAGGCCAGCACCCGCCGGGTGAGTTTCTCCAGCACCAGTTCGGAGACGTTGCCGCCGGCGTTGCCGCGCACGTCGAGGACCAGCGCGGGCTTGTCCATCTCCCGGCGGACGTCCCGGTTGAACTGCGCCCAGCCGGAGCCGCCGAGGTCGGGGATGTGCAGGTACCCGCACCGGCCGTCGCTGAACTCCCGGACCAGGGTCCGGCGTCTGGCCACCCAGTCCTGGTAGCGGATGGGCCGTTCGTCGGTCAGCGGGGAGACGGAGATCCGGCGGACCGGGCCGTCCGGGCCGCTGCGCAGGGTGAGTTCGACGGTGGTGCCGCCGGTGCCGGCCAGCAGCGGACCGGGGCCGCGGACCGGGTCCAGCGGGCGCCCGGCCACCGCGAGCAGCTCGTCGCCGTCGCGGACACCGTGGGTGGCGAGCGGGGCCCGGGCCCGGGGGTCGGAGGACTCGCCGGGCAGGACGCGGTCGACCAGCCAGCGCCCGTCGGCGGCGCGGTGGGCGTTGGCGCCGAGCAGCCCGAGCGGCTGCTGCGCGAGCGCGGGCCCCTCGCCGCGCCGGGACGGGGTGACGTACGCGTGCGAGGTGCCCAGTTCGCCGAGGAGTTCGCGCAGCAGGTCGGCGAAGTCGTCCGGGCCGGCCACCCGGTCCAGCAGCGGCTGGTACTGGGCGACCAGCGCGGGCCAGTCCAGCCCGCACATCCCGGCGTCCCAGAACTGGTCCCGGACGATCCGGGCCGCCTCGCCGAACGCCTGGCGCCACTCGGCGGCCGGGTGCACGGTGTGGGTGATCCGGCGCAGGTCCACGGTGGTCCCGGCGGAGGGGGCGTTGACCGGGACGATCCGCAGGGTGCCGGCGGAGTAGACGGCGACCGAGCCGCCGTCGCCGGAGACGGCGTAGCCGTCGAGTCTGTCGGCCAGCGTCGAGCGGCTGCCCCGGGCCAGGTCGAAGTACTCCAGGGAGGGGCGTCCGGAGGTGTCGTCGGGGTTGGTGAAGGTCTGCCCGAGGGTGCCGGAGATCGGCCAGCGCAGCCAGAGCAGCCCGCCGCGCACGGCGTCGGTGGCGGAGTACTTGGAGGCGATCACCGGGAACGGGAGCAGCCGCTCGCCGATGCCCTCCGGGTCGACGTGGACGGTGCCGTCGCCGCCGCCGTCGCCGCGCGGGCCGCCGTCCTCGGCGGGCGCGGCGAACGGGGACGGGGTGTCGGCGGCGAGCGGGACGAGGTAGGGGCGGCAGCCGAGCGGGAAGGAGAGGTCGCCGGTGTGCACGTCGTGGACCGGGTCGAAGCCGCGCCAGGAGAGGAGGGCCAGGTAGCGGCCGTCCCGGGTGAAGACCGGCTGCTCGTCCTCGAACCGGCCGTCGGTGACCTCGGTGATCGCCGTGTCCGCGTCGGCGCGGGTGAGCCGGATCCGGCGCAGTGAGCGGCCGGCCACCGGCTGGGACCAGGCGATCCAGCGCGAGTCGGGGGAGAAGCGGGCGCCGGAGACCGGGCCGTGTCCGGAGGCGGCCAGTTCGCGGACGGCCCCGTCGGCGGTGGCGACCAGCAGCAGCCGGCCGTCGGAGGCGGCGGCGGCCAGGAGGGTGCCGTCGGGGGCCGCGGTCAGTTCCAGGACGCGGCCGAGCAGGCCGCCGGCCAGCAGCCGGTGCCCCGGCCGGCCGGGGGCCTGCTCGTGCCCGGGCAGCGGCACGATCTCGACCGCGTCCTCGCCCTCGGCGTCGGTGATCCAGCAGGCCTCGCCGGTCTGCCCGAGCACCACGGGCAGCCGGGTGCGCACGCCCGGGGTGTCGGCGAGGGCCCGGGCGGGGCCGTCGCGGTGGGTCAGCCAGTACTGGCTGCCGCGCACGGTGACCACCCCGGCGCGGCCGGTCCGGTCGCAGGCGAGGTCCTTGACGTGCGAGGCGGCGCTCACCTGGTAGGGCCGGCGGCCGGCCCGGGCGCCGCCGAGCGGGACGTGCAGCCGCTGCGGGGCGGGGGCGTCCAGGCTCTCCAGCAGCCAGAGGTCGCCGGCGTGCTGGTAGACGATCCGGGTGCCGTCGGTGGCGGCCTCCCGGGCGTAGTAGGAGGCGTGGTCGGTGTGCCGGCGCAGGTCGGTGCCGTCCGGGCGGCAGGAGTAGACGTTGCCGACGCCCTCGTGGTCGGAGAGGAAGGCGATCCGGTCGCCGTCGGCCGAGGCGACCGGCATCGGGGAGGCGAAGTGCCCCCGGTGCCCCTCCAGGACGCGCTCGCCGTCCACCCAGAGCCGCCCGGTGGCGCCGCCGCGGTAGCGCTTCCAGGCGGCCGGTTCGTGCGGGGCGGTGCCGGTGAGCAGCACGGTGTGCGCCCGGCTCATCTGGGCGTCGCCGACCGGTCCCCAGGGCATCCGGCGCCCGGGCGAGCCGTCCGGCGGCAGGGCGTGCGCCCAGGTGTAGTGGCCGAAGGGCTCGTGGAACGAGGTGACGGCGAGCAGCTCGTCGTCGGGCAGCCAGCCGCGCAGCCGGGTGTCCTGGCTGCCCCAGTGGGTGAGCCGGACGGCGGCGCCGCCCTCCACGGGGGCGGTCCAGACTTCGGGGGTCAGCGCCTGCCAGCCGGTCCAGCCGAGGGTGCGGCCGTCGGGGGAGAGCCGGGGGTGGCTGACCCGGGTGCGGTCGCAGCTGACCCGCCAGGCGCGGCCGACGGTGCCGTCCGGGGCGAGCGGCGCCACCCAGACGTCGTCCTCGGCGGTGAACGCCAGCAGGCCCCCGCGCAGGTGGGGGTAGCGGAGGTAGCCGGGCGACGTCACCTCTCCATGGTTCGACGGGGTGTCACGCCCGGCAACCGGACACCGCGCCGCGACCGGCCCCGGTGAGCGTCCAGCCGGTCTGGACCATTGACACCGCACCGGCGGATCCACTTCAGTGGTCTAGTCCAACTAGGGTGCGCGGTCGGGCCGAACCCCCACTGGCACGACCTCGCCGTGCCCTCGGACGTCCCCCACGATCCGCGCCCCCGCAGGAGTCCCCCGCATGCGCAGAACACCCGCACCCGCACCCGCCGGCCACTCGCCCGCCGGCCGCCGCCCCCGGACGCTGCTCGCCGCCGGCACCGCCTCGGCCGTCGCCGCCGCCACCATGGCCGGCCTCGCCCTGGGTCTGGCACCCACCGCCTCGGCCGGGGAGTTCCTGGTCAACGGCGGCTTCGAGAGCGGCGCCCTGGGCCCGTGGAGCTGCACCGGCGGCACCGGCAGCGTCGTCACCGGCCAGGCCCACGGCGGCGGTTACGCCCTCGCGGCGGCCGCCTCGGCGAGCGACACCGCCCAGTGCACCCAGACCGTCGCGGTCACCCCCAACACCACGTACACCTTCAGCGCCTGGGTCAAGGGCTCGTACGTCTACGTCGGTGTGAACGGCGGCACCAGCACCTGGACGCCCGGCACCGGCGGCGCGTACCAGAAGCTCAGCGTCGGCTTCACCACCGGCGCCACCCAGACCAGCGCCACCGTGTACACCCACGGCTGGTACGGCCAGGGCACCTACTACGCGGACGACCTCTCGCTGGACGGCCCGGGCGCGCCCACGCCCACCGCCTCGCCCACCGCGACGGCCTCCCCGACCGTCACCGCCTCGCCCACCGCCACCCCGACCGCGACCGCCACCCCGACGGCCACCGCCACCCCCACCGACACCGCCTCGCCGACCGCGCCGCCCACCGGCGCCCACTCCCTGGTCGGCTACCTGCACGCCAGCTTCGCCAACGGCGCCGGCTACACCCGGATGGCCGACGTCCCCGACTCCTGGGACTTCGTCAACCTCTCCTTCGGCGAGCCGACCTCGGTCACCTCCGGCGACATCCGGTTCAACCGCTGCCCGGCCACCGAGTGCCCGACCGTCGAGTCCGACGCCGACTTCAAGGCCGCCATCGCCGCCAAGCGGGCCAAGGGCAAGAAGGTGCTGATCTCGATCGGCGGCCAGAACGGCCAGGTCCAGCTCACCACCACCGCGGCCCGCGACACCTTCGTCAGCTCGGTCTCCGCGATCATCGACAAGTGGGGCCTGGACGGCCTGGACATCGACTTCGAGGGCCACTCGCTGTCCCTCCAGACCGGCGACACCGACTTCAAGAACCCGACCAGCCCGGTCGTCGTCAACCTGATCTCCGCGCTGAAGACGCTCAAGGCCAAGTACGGCCCGAACTTCGTCCTCACCATGGCGCCGGAGACCTTCTTCGTCCAACTCGGCTACCAGTACTACGGTTCCGGCCCCTGGGGCGGCCAGGACCCGCGCGCCGGCGCCTACCTGCCGGTGATCCACGCCCTGCGCGACGACCTCACCCTGCTGCACGTCCAGGACTACAACTCGGGCTCCATCATGGGCCTGGACAACCAGTACCACTCGATGGGCGGCGCCGACTTCCACGTCGCGATGACCGACATGCTGCTCAAGGGCTTCCCGGTCGCGGGCAACACCGCCAACGTGTTCCCGCCCCTGCCGGCCTCCAAGCTCGCCATCGGCATGCCGGCCACCACCAACGCGGGCAACGGCTACGTCGCCCCCGCCGAGGTCGACAAGGCCCTCGACTGCCTCACCAAGCTCGCCAACTGCGGCGGCTACGTCCCCAGGGCCGGCGCCCAGCCGAACCTGCGGGGCCTGATGACCTGGTCCATCAACTGGGACCAGTTCGGCGGCCGGGAGTTCTCGAAGAACTTCGACGGCTACTTCCGCCGCTGACCCGCCCCCGCCGGGGGGCCGGCCGGGCCGCCGCCCCCGCCGGGCCCCGCCGCCGGGCCCCCCCCGGGGGCGGGGGGGGGCGGCGGCC
>NZ_JBHJUK010000245.1:0-2811 GCF_042266225.1 Kitasatospora sp. NPDC056181 | reverse complement strand
CCGGACGGTCCCTCCCCACCGTCCGGCGCCCGCCGGAGTCCCGCCTCAGGGCCCGGTCCGGACCGCCTCCAGGTACTCGGCGATGGCGTCCCGGTTGCGGGTCAGGAACTCGATGCGCCGGGTCATGCCGGTGAGCTCGCCCTCCAGGGTGGCGATCATCTCCGGGGTGGCGTCCGGGAAGTGGATGACCCTGGGCCTGTTCAGGCAGGGCAGGATCTGTTTGATGATCCTGGTCGGCAGCCCGGAGTCGAGCAGGCCCCTGATCTGCAGCACCCGGTCGACGGAGGACTCCTCGTAGGAGCGGTAGCCGTTGGCACAGCGCCCGGCGACGATGAGCCCCTGCTCCTCGTAGTAGCGCAGCAGCCTCCGGGACGCGCCGGTCCGCTCCGACAGCTCTCCGATGCGCATCCGACTCCCCCTCGTGGCCAGGCTTGACCTTCACATCAGTGTGATGGTTCGAGCATAGCCGTCATGTCGACCATCGAACGTCCAACAGCCGTGGAACCACGGACACTTCCCGTGCCGGCCCTGCTGGCGCTGGCCACCGCCGTCTTCGTCACCGCCCTCACCGAGACCCTGCCGGCCGGCGTCCTGCCCGCGATGAGCGCCGACCTGGGCGTCAGCGAGTCCGCGATGGGTCAGTCGGTCACCGTCTACGCGATCGGGACGGCGGCCACCGCCATCCCGCTGACCTCGGCCACCGCCGGCTGGCGGCGCAAGCGGCTGCTGGTCGCCGCGATGGCCGGGTTCGCCGTCGCCAACACCGTCACCGCGCTCTCCGGCCAGTACGCGCTGACCATGGCGGCCCGGTTCGCCGCCGGGGTCGCGGCCGGGCTGGCCTGGGCGCTGCTGGCCGGGTTCGCGCGACGGCTGGCGCCCCGGCACCTCCAGGGCAAGGCGATCGCGATCGTGATGACGGGCATCCCGGTGGCCCTCTCACTGGGCGTGCCCGCCGGGACCTTCCTGGGGCGGGTGCTCGGCTGGTGGGTGGTGTTCCTGCTGATGACGGCCCTCGCGGTGATCGTCGTCGGCTGGATCGCCGCCACCGTCGCCGACGCGCCCGGGCAGCGGGCGGAGGGCCGCACGCCGGTGCTGCGGGCGCTGTCCGTCCCCGGGGTGGTGCCCGTCCTCTTCGTCACCCTGGTCCTCGTGCTGGCGCACACCGTCCTGTACGCGTACGTCGCACCGTTCCTGGACGGGGTCGGCATGGGCGGCTCGACCGACGTCGTCCTGCTGGTCTTCGGCGCCGCCTCCCTGCTCAGCATCTGGATCACCGGCGCCTGGATCAACCGGCGGCTGCGCGCGCTGACCATCGCCGCCGTCCTGCTCGTCGCCGTGGCCGCCGCGGCGCTGGCCCTCCTGTCGGGCAGTCCGGCCGTGGTCTGTGCGGCCGCGGCCCTCTGGGGGCTCGGCTGGGGCGGCGCCCCGACCCTGCTGCAGACCGCCGCCGGCCAGGCGGGCGGCGAACAGGCCGACGCCGTCCAGGCGATGCTGGTCACGCTCTGGAACGCCGCGATGGCCGCCGGCGGCGTGGTCGGCGGGATCCTGCTGGACCGGTACGGGGCGGGCTCCTTCCCCTGGACCGTCCTCGCCCTGCTGCTGCCCGTCCTCGCCGTGGTCACCGCCGCCCGCACCCACGGGTTCCCGGCCCGCCGCGGGTGAGCCGCGGCAACCGGCCGGGATGTGACGGCCTATCATCGGCGCATGCCCACCGCAGAGTTGATCCGCATCGTCTCCCGTTCCTCGCCGATGGCGCTCGCCCAGGTCGAGCGCGTGCGGGCCGAGCTCGCCGCCCTGCACCCGCGGGTGCGGACCGAGGTGGTCCCGGTGACCACCTCCGGGGACCGCTGGATGGGGGACCTCGCGCGGCTCGGCGGCAAGGGCGCCTTCACCAAGGAGGTGGACGCGGCCCTGCTCGCCGGTGAGGCGGACCTCGCCGTGCACTGCCTGAAGGACGTGCCGGCCGACCGCCCGCTGCCGGCCGGCACGGTCTTCGCCGCCTACCTGCGCCGCGACGACATCCGTGACGCCCTGGTCCACCCCGGTGGCGGCACGCTCGACGAGCTGCCGCCGGGGACGCGGATCGGCACCTCCTCCGTCCGCCGCCGGGCCCAGCTCGCCGCCTCCCACCCCCACCTGGACTGCGTGCCGATGCGGGGCAACGCCAACAGCCGTCTCGCGAAGCTGGCGGCCGGCGAGGCCGACGCGCTGCTGCTCGCGGTCTCCGGGCTGGAGCGGATCGGCGAGCAGGCCCGGATCAGCGAGATCCTGTCGTCCGAGGCGATGTGCCCGCCGATCGGCGCCGGCATCCTCGCCCTGCAGTGCCGCGAGGAGGACACCGCCACCATCGAGGCGGTGACCGGCCTCGGCGACCACCCGACCTGGCGCGAGGCGAGCGCCGAGCGGATGTTCCTGCACGTCCTCCAGGGTCACTGCAACTCGCCGATCGCCGGCTACGCCAAGGCCGAGCCGGACGGCCGCCTCTCGCTGCGCGGGCGGGTCTTCTCCACGGACGGCAAGCAGGTGCTGGACGCCCACGAGTGGGCCGGCTCGCTCACCCCCGAGGACCTCGGCACCGCGACCGCCCTCGCGCTCAAGCGGCAGGGGGCGTCCGAGCTGATCGCCGCCATCCCGCACTGAGCGGGCGGGCGGCGGGCGCCGGCGCAGACGCGCGCCGGCGCGGCCGGCCCGCGCGGTTCCCGTGGAACGCCGGAAGGCCCCTGTCCGTCCGCAAGGGGCTTCCGGCTGTTAGTGACCCCGCCGGGACGACGACACCCGCCCCCCAGGATAATTATCTCGAGGGGGAAACCA
>NZ_JBHJUK010000244.1:0-8582 GCF_042266225.1 Kitasatospora sp. NPDC056181 | reverse complement strand
CAGGTGGTCGGCCTGGCCGCGATCGTGACCGGCAGCCGCCCGCAGGCCGCCCTCACCGCCTGCGGGCTCTTCGTCCTCTGGGCGGCGCTGATGATCCTCAACTCACACTGG
This sequence comes from Kitasatospora sp. NPDC056181, assembly GCF_042266225.1. Lineage (NCBI taxonomy): Bacteria > Bacillati > Actinomycetota > Actinomycetes > Kitasatosporales > Streptomycetaceae > Kitasatospora > Kitasatospora sp. NPDC056181. Next base: position 8,471 of record NZ_JBHJUK010000244.1, on the reverse strand, counting down.
ATGGCGCTGATCCAGACCAAGGTCGGGATGGAGCTCCAGGGCCGCGTACTGGCCACCAACCAGATGCTGGCGATGTCGATGATGCCGCTCGGCTTCCTCACCGCCGGCCCGCTCTCCGACCACGTCTTCGAGCCGCTGATGCGCCCCGGCGGCGCGCTCGCCGACTCGGTCGGGATGGTCCTCGGCACCGGACCGGGCCGCGGCGCCGGCCTGCTGCTCGTCGTGGTCGGCGCGGTGCTGGCGCTCTGGGGCCTGCTCGGCCTCGCCTACCGGCCGCTGCGGCTGATCGAGGACCTGCTGCCGGACGCGCTGCCGGACGCCGAGATCGGAGACAAGGACGCCATCCAGGCCGCGGCCGACCGGCAGCTGGCGCTCGCCGAGGCCGCCCGGACGGGCCGCGCCGTGCTCCCGGGCCCGGCCCGGGGCGGCGACGCCCCCGAACCGGTCGAGGACGAGCCCGTCGCGCGCGTCCCCGCCTCCACCGGCCGCCGGTAGGCACGACGCCGAACGCCCCCGCCCCTCCACCGGACCGACGGAGGGGCGGGGGCGTTGCGCCCAAGGCCCGAATCCTCGCCGTCGGCGACGACGCCTGTCGCCTGCTGGAGCACCTCCACCGGCACGGATCGGGCTACCAACCCGGCCCGCAGGCCGAGGCCCTGCGGCAGGTCTTGGTGCAGAACTACTACCGCGCCACCGCAGGCCGCCTGCACTGGCGCACCGCCGATGACGGCGGCCTGCCGCCCTCCTCCTCGGCGATTGTCTCTCCCTACGACACCACGGCGCGCTATGTCCGTCACGGGCACATCATCCGCTGGAAGGGCTTCGCCGCTCATCTCACCGAAACGTGCGCCTCCGACAGCGTCAACGTGATCACGGACGTGGCCACGACCTCGGCCGCCACCAACGACGCCCAGGCCCTGCCCGGCATCCACACCCGCCTGGCCCGCCGTGGACTGCTGCCCGCCGAGCACCTGGTCGATGGCGGCTACACCTCTCTGGTCCACCTGGAACGAGCCACGCGCGAGCACCAGGTCAATGTCAGCGGGCCTCTGCCCGGCAACCCCACCCGCCAACACCGCCGGAACGAAGGCTTCGACCGGGACGACTTCCACATCGACTTCGACCGGCGGCAGGTCACCTGCCCGAACGGCCAGGTCGGCGCCGGCTGGCATGGCCCCTACCCGACCTCCTCGCCCACCGCGGCACCACTGATCGTGGCGCGGTTCACCAAGAGCCAGTGCCAGCCGTGTCCGGACCGTGCCCGGTGCACCAGCTCCCGCGAGAGTGCCCGGAACGTGGGCTTTCCCCCGCGAGAGCTCCGCGACCTGCAAGTCCGTGTCCGGACCGAGCAGCAGACGCCCGAGTGGAAGGCCCGCTACGCGGTCCGCTCCGGCGTGGAGGGCACCATCAACGAGTTCGCCCACGGACACGGCATGCGCCGCTGCCGCTACCGAGGACAGCCGAAAGCCCACCTGCAACACGTACTCACGGCCATCGTCGTGAACATCGAGCGACTCAGCGGCCGGTCAGAGGCCGAGAAGGCTCCCTCACCGAGACCGCCGACCGCCTTTCAGACCTTCCTCGACCAGCAGGCGATTCCCCGGTCGAAGTCCTGGCGCACCCTCGGCACCTGACCTCGACTATCAAGATCACCGACAGAGTCAAGCTAAGCCGGGCGGTACTGCTGCTCGATGTACTGGCGGAGCGCGCTTGCCGCTGCCCCGCCGACGGACCCGGCGAAGTACGATCCGGACCACAGGCGCTGTGCCCGCCAGTAGTGCTTGACCAGTTCAGGGTACTCCTGACGCAGCCGGCGGGAGCTGACGCCCTTGAGGCTGTTGACCAGCTTGGACAGGGCGACCTTCGGCGGGAAATTGACCAGCAGATGGACGTGGTTGCCCGCGCCGTCGAATTCGGTCAGCTCGACCTCGAAGTCCTCGCAGACGCTCCGCATGATCTCGTCTAGGCGAGTCAGGTGCCGGTCGGCAAACACCTCGTGGCGATACTTCGTCACGAATACCAAGTGGGCGTGAAGGACGAAAGTGCAGTGCCTGCCAGTACGGATGTTCTGATAGTCAGCCATAAACCAACATGGGACGGTGACCACCGTGCAGCTTCGGTACAGCTTCCGCCTGTACCCGAATGGGCCTCAGTGTTCAGCGCTGGCAAGGGCGTTCGGGTGTGCGCGGGTGGTCTACAACGATGCCCTCCGGGCACGTGAGACCGCCCGGGCCGAGGGGCTGCCGTTCCCGAAGACCGGCGCCCTGTCCAGGGCGCTGATCACCGAGGCGAAGCTGACCCCGGAGCGTGCCTGGCTCGGAGAGGTCTCGGCCGTGGTGCTGCAACAGTCGTTGCGGGACCTGGATACCGCGTACCGCAACTTCTTTGACGGCTTGAAGGGCAGGCGCCCCCGCATGGGCGCGCCCCGCCTCAAGTCGCGCAGGGACAGTCGGCATGCAGTGCGGTTCACGGCGAACGCCCGGTGGAGGATCACGCCGGGTGGTGACCTGTCGTTGCCGAAGATCGGCGACGTGCGGGTGAAGTGGTCCCGTTCGCTGCCGTCGGTCCCGTCATCGGTGACCGTGGTCAAGGACGCGGCGGGCCGGTACTTCGCGAGCTTCGTGGTGGACACCGATCCGGCAGCCGCCCTGTTGCCGGAGACGGTCGGGGCGGTGGGGATCGACCTTGGGCTGACACACTTCGCGATCCTTTCCGACGGGACGAAGATCGACAGCCCGAAGTTCCTGCGCCGCGCCGAGAAGAACCTCAAGCGCGCACAGCGGTCCCTGAGCCGCAAGGCCAAGGGGTCGAAGAACCGTGACAAGGCCCGTATCAAGGTCGCCCGGCAGCACGCCAGTGTGGCCGACGCGCGGCGCGAGTTCCACCACCAGCTCTCCACAAAGCTGATCCGCGAGAACCAAGCGGTGGCCGTGGAAGGCCTGGCGGTCAGGGGACTCGCCCGTACGCGCATTGCCAAGTCGGTGCACGACGCCGGGTGGTCGGCGTTCGTCACGATGCTGGAGTACAAGGCCGCCAGGATGGGCCGGACCTTCCTGCGGATCGGCCGGTTCGAGCCGACCTCTCAGGTGTGCTCGCAGTGCGGTGTCAAGGACGGCCCCAAGCCCCTGCACGTCCGCGAATGGACCTGCGGAGCCTGCGGGGCCGTCCTTGACCGGGACGTGAACGCGGCGGTCAACGTCGCCAAGGCCGCAGGACTTGCGGTCTCAGCCTGTGGAGCGCGGGTAAGACCGGGACTCGTCCCGGCGCAGCGCGATGAAGCAGGAACCCGCCGAGACGGTCCGATCACCGTGGTAGGAATCCCCGGCCTCTAGGCCGGGGAGCGGAAGTCAATCGGCGCGCTTGAAGGAGTAGTTGAAGTCGGTCGTGCCGAAGGCGCGCATCAGCTGGATCCAGAACGGCATCAGCATCTCCATGCCCCGGGCGGAGGCGATCCCCCCGAGGTCGATCACCGACCCGGCCGGCCAGCCGAACTCCTGCAGCAGGGACACCACTTCGGCCTTCGCACCGGCGTCGTCCCCGGCCACGAACAGGTTGTGCTCGCCCGGCACCCGGCCCGGGTCGACCATCACCGGCGCGGACAGCGTGTTCAGCGCCTTCACCACCCGGGCCTGCGGGAACTCCCGCTGGATCTGCTCGCCCACGCTGTCGGTGTTCACCGGGTTCAGGCTGAGCTCGCCCTCCGCCGAGAAGACCAGCGGGTTGGAGACGTCCACGAGGACCTTCCCGGCCAGCCGATCGGCGCCCGCCGCCCGAAGGGCCGCCAGCGAGACCGTCCCGGAGGTCGCGTTCAGCACCACCTCCCCGAACCCGGCGGCGTCCGCGAAGGTGCCGTGGTGCCCGTTCGGGCCGGCCTGCTCCGCCCAGGCGACGGCCTTCTCGTTGTCCTTGGTCCGGGAACCCAGCATCACCTCGTGGCCCAGCGCCACCAGTTTGTCCGCGAGCGTCTGCCCGACCATGCCTGTGCCGATGACTGCGAATCGCACTGTTCGTCCGCCTCTCCCGTCGCGCGCCCGGTGGCGCGTGCCGCGACGACCATAGATCAACAGGCCCCCGCCGGAGGGCGGAACGCGTCGAACGGCCGACGGCCGAGTGGACCACCCCGCTGGTGGCCCCGACCCCGCCACCGAACCATGGGCGCCATGAACCGAACCAACAGACGCCCCGCCCGGGCCGCAGCCCTGCTCACGGGCCTCGCCCTGCTGGCCCCGGCAGCCACCGCCCGCGCCGACGTCACCACCGTCTCCGTCACCACCGAGCGCACCGCCTGGGACCGCAACGAACCCGGACTCGGGCCCGACGAGGTCGCCAAGTCCGACTTCGGCGTCCGCTTCTCCACCGCCCTCGACGGCCAGGTCTTCGCTCAGCCGCTGGTCATCGGCCCGACCGTGGTCGTCGCCACCGAGACCAACCACGTCTACGGGATCAACGCCAACACCGGGAAGATCACCTGGCACCGGGAGAACGGCCCTGCCTGGCCCTCCGCCGCCATCGGCTGCTCCGACCCCGGTCCCAACGTCGGCACCACCTCCACCCCGGTGTACGACCCGGCCGACGGCACCGTCTACCTCACCAGCAAGGTCAACGACGGCCCCGACGACAAGCACCCGCACTACTACGTGCACGCCGTCGACGCCCGGAGCGGCGCCGAGCGCAGCGGCTGGCCGGTCACCGTCCAGGGCGACCCGGTCAACGCCCCCGGAAAGCCGTTCAACGCCTACCGCTCGCTCCAGCGCCCCGGGCTGCTGCTCCTCGACGGCCACCTCTACTTCGGCTTCGGCTCGCTCTGCGGCATCGGCGACTACATCGGCACCCTGGCCGGCCTCGACACCGCGACCCGCAAACTCACCCTCTGGTCCACGGTGGCCGGTTCCGACACCCAGCGGGCCTCCATCTGGATGGCCGGCAGCGGCCTCGTCTCGGACGGCCCCGGCCGGATCATCCTCGCCACCGCCAACGGCCAGGGCGCCGGCGCCTCACCCGCCCAGGGCCCCGGCAACAAGCCGCCCGGCGGACTCGGCGAATCGGTGATCCGCTTCGCCGTCAACGGCGACGGCACCTTCACCCCGAAGGACTTCTTCAGCCCCACCAACAACGCCACCCTCGACAAGAAGGACACCGACCTCGGCTCCGGCGGCCCGGTCGCCCTCCCCGCCGACGTCTTCGGCACCCCCGCCCACTCCCGGCTGCTCGTCCAGGTCGGCAAGGACGGCCGGATCTTCCTGCTCGACCGCGACGACCTCGGCGGCATGGGCCAGGGCCCCGGCGGCACCGACAAGGCCGTCGGCATCACCGGTCCCCACGGCGGGGTCTGGGGCCACCCGGCGGTCTGGGGCGGCGACGGCGGCTACGTCTACACCGTCGAGAACTTCGGCAAACTGCGCGCCCTCAAGTACTCCGTCACCGCCTCCGGCACCCCGCAGCTGACCAGCGCGGGCACCAGTGCCGAGGACTTCCTCAAGATGTCCGGCTCACCCGTCGTCACCTCCGACGGCACCCGGTCCGGCTCCGCCCTGGTCTGGGTCATCTGGTCCGGCACCGGCCAGTACGGCGAGGGCGGCGAACTGCGCGCCTACGACCCGGTGCCGGTGGGCGGCACACTCAGGCTGCGCCGCTCCTTCCCGCTCGGCACGGTCAGCAAGTTCTCCGTCCCGGCCACCGACAAGGGCCGGATCTACGTCGGCACCAAGGACCACCACCTGGTCGCCCTCGGACGTCCCTCGGCCTTCGCCTGACCCCGCACGAGACCGTCGGCGCACGCCACCGCTCCGGGCGGCGCCGGGAAGCGGGCCTCGGGCACGCCCCTCTCCTCACCGCCCTGCGCCACGCGGATCAGCGGACGGATACTCAGATCCCGTGCCGGCCGGGGTACTCGGACCGGAGGTCAGCTCGCCCGGGCCACCACGAAGGCGGGCAGGGCGAGCAGGAAGTCCCGGGCCTCGGCGGCCTCCCCGGACGGAACGTCCGGCGGGGGAGCGGCCGCCAGCACCTCGGCGATCTCCCGGTCGGCGGCGGCGACCAGCCCGGCGGCGGCCTCCCGGGCGCTCTCCACGCAGTCGTACGCCGACATCCGGTCGAGCAGCCAGCGGACGTCCTCCGCTGCGCCGGGGCCGCGCTGCGCCCGGGTCCCGTGCAGGTAGTGCTCGGCGCGGGTGCGTTCGGCGGGGGTGCAGCGCTCCAGCAGGTGGATCAGCATCAGGGTGCGCTTGCCCTCCCAGAGGTCTCCGGCGATCTCCTTGCCGTAGTCGGCCAGGGTGCCGACCAGGTTGAGCACGTCGTCCTGGATCTGGTAGGCCGCACCGAGGTACCAGCCGAACCGGTCCAGCCGGGAGGCGTCGGTGTCCGCGCCCTCGGCGACCAGCAGGCCGGTCCGGCAGGGGTAGAGGAAGGTGTACCAGGACGTCTTCTTGAGGCACATCCGGTAGTAGTCGGCGGGCGCCAGCGTGCAGGCGTTGTCGCGGATCCAGGCGATCTCCATCGCCTGGCCCTCCAGCGACTGGCGGCACATCAGCTCGGTCTCCTCGAACAACCGCCAGGCCAGCTCGCCGCCCAGCTCCCGCCGGTTGGCCATCAGCCGCTGCAGCCCGAGCAGGTTGGTCGCGTTGCCGACGTTCAGCGCGACCTCGACCCCGTAGGCGGCGGAGAGCGTGGGCTCGCCGCGGCGCAGCTCGCTGCCGTCCTGGATGTCGTCGTGGATCAGGAACGCGTTGTGGAACAGCTCGACCGTCACCGCCGGGTTGAGCGCGCGCTGCGGGCGGCCGCCGAACGCGGCGCAGGTGGCCAGGCAGAGCGCGGACCGCAGCCCCTTGCACGGCCGGGCCGGGTAGTCGGCGGCCAGCTCGTACAGGTACGGCGGGCTCTGCTCGGGGATGTGGCGCAGCAGCGCCGTCACCGTCCGCTCCCGGTACCGGGCCAGGACCCGTTCGACCAGCTCTTCCCCGCCGGGGAGCGGTGGCGCCGGGGCCGTCACCCCTGGTGGCCTTCGGCCCCGTCGGGGTGCTCGGCCGGGCTCTGCCGCGGGCCGAAGGTTTCCTGCATCGACCGGTTGGCGAAGCCGGGGGCGAGGGTGCTCAGGTTGAGCAGCAGGTCGATGACGTCGTGCGCGTTGGCGGCGAGCCGCCGGGTGTGGTCCGCGGCCTCGCCGCCGGTGTTGCCGAGCAGCCGGTCACTGACGGCGTCGATCAGCTGGTGGGTGTTCTCCGACACCCGCTGCACCAGGCGGCCGAACTCCTCCGGATCGACCCGGTGTTCGCCGGTGAGCCGGTCGCCGGTCGCCTTGGCGTCGGCCAGCCCGGCGGCCAGCTCCCGCTCCAGCACCGCGGCCGCCTCCATGACGGCCTGCGAGCCCTGCTCGCCCAACTCGCTGAACCGACCGGCGTCGGGCATGGCTGACCTCCTGGTTCGCGCCCCGGGGGACCGGGGCAGGTCGGGCCGGCGGCCGGGCAGAGCGCCGCCTCGGTCGCCGATCGTACAGGCTCGTGCGCGGAGCGTGCCGACGATCTTGCAGGGTGTCACCGCTCCGGCGGGGCGCCTTCCGCTCGGCGGGCGCCCCCTGTCCGGGCAGTGCGCCGAGCCGCTCGCGCGCGCCGCGCCCCGGGGTGGCCGGTGCCTCGTTCCCGCAGGTCGGAGCCGTTCCGGAGGCCGCGGTCCGGCGAGTCGGCCCATGCTTCCCGGGTGGTCACTGATAGTAGTTGCGTGGTTGCGCTGCGGGCCCCCTGGGCGGGTCCGGCCGGCCGATCTCGACAGGTGCGCGCCGCTGCCGCAGTGCTGCTCGCCGCGGTGCCCGGGTGCTGGACAAGGAGCGGTCATGGGTGGCAGACAGCGCCCGCCGAGGGCACGGGGCGCCCGGTCGGGCAAGGGCGCCGGAGCGGCGCGGGCCCGGGTGGGCGGCCGGGCGGACGGCGGAGCCGGGCGGGCCGTAGACAAGGCCGGGCGGCTCGACGGCCGGGCGAGGGGCCGGGTGGACGCCAAGCTGGAGATCGCCCGCCTGGAGGGCTATCTCGCCTGGGAGGCCGAGGTGTCGGCCGCCGAACGGGACGCCCGGGCCTTCGCCGACCGGTTCCCCTGGCTCTCGCCCGGCGAGCGGGAGGGCCTCGAACAGGCCTACGCGGCGGACCGCCTGCGCTACGCCGAGGACGTGGTCGACCGGGCCGTGGAGCGGTGCCAACAGCTGGCGGCCCGCTACCGCAGCGAGTGCCGCCGGATCTGTGCCCGCTGGGCCGCCGTCTGCGTCGGCGTGACCCTCGCGGCCGCGCTCTGCGCGGCGGTGCCCGCGGCCCTGCGCGGCTGACCGGGCGGGAACGGGACCCGCCGGGGCGACCCGGGCGGAACGGCCGGAGACCGGACAGGGCCCGCCACGCGCGATGCGGCGTGGCGGGCCCTGTTGGCGTCCTGCGGGTGGCGCTTTTACACATCTGTCGCTGCCGGCGACCTCCAAAGTGTAGTTGTCGGGG
>NZ_JBHJUK010000243.1:0-8797 GCF_042266225.1 Kitasatospora sp. NPDC056181 | reverse complement strand
GGACCAGCTCGGCGCGTATCCCGGCCAGCGCGGACGGCAGGTCGGCCGGGTCGAATCCGGCGTCGATCTCCCGCAGCGCGGCCTCCAGCCGCAGCCGGGAGTCGCGCCCGGCGGGCAGGCCGCGGTGCTCGGCGAGCAGCGCGGTGCCGGTGCGGGCGAGCAGTTCGGCCCGGGCCGCCGTGCTGCGGGAGAGCTCCTCCGCGGCGTGCACCAGGCTCCGGTTGGCGGCCTTCTCGATCAGGTCGGCCAGGGTGTCACGGGCCAGCGCCTGGGTGTCGGCGGTCGGGGCGATCAGCGGCAGCACCCACAGGTCCCGCGCGGAGGCCGTGGTCCGGCCGTCGAGCACGGCCGCCGCCGCGACCAGCTTCTGCGAGCGCACCGCCCGCCGGTCGCTGAGCGGCACCCCGGCCCCGCGCAGCCGGCGCAGTGCGGAACCGAGCAGCGGGGTCACCTCGTCCAGGTCGCACTCCCGGGCCGCGGCGGCCAGCCGGTCCACGGCGCCGAGCAGGTCACCGGGACGGGCCGGGGCGGCCACGGGGCGCCGGCCGGCCTCCAGCAGCTCCTCCAACCGGGCGTCGGCCACCGGCTCGACGAAGACCCGGGCCAGGAAGCGGTCGGCGAAGGCGGCGAGCGCCGGGTCGTCGGGGAGGTGGTTGGCGGCGCCGACGCAGACCCGCAGCGGGCTGGCGAGGACGGTGCGGCCCCGGCGGAAGACCCGCTCGTTGAGCAGGCCGAGCAGCGTGTTGAGGACGGCGGTGGAGCCGAGGAACACCTCGTCCAGGAAGGCGATGTCGGCCTCGGGCAGCATCCCGGCGGTCTCGAACTCGACCCGGCCCTCGCGGAGCAGGCGCAGGTCGACCGGGCCGAACAGCTCGTTGGGCTCGGTGAACCGGCCGAGCAGGTACTCGAAGTAACGGCCGCCCAGCTGGCCTGCGACCCGCCGCACCGCCTCGGACTTGGCGGTGCCCGGCGCGCCGACGACCAGCAGGTGCTCACCGGCGACCGCACAGAGCATCACCACCTCGGCCACCGTCTCACGGTCGATCATGCCCCGGCCGGCGGCGGCCACGGCGGCGCCGATCAGCTGCGCGTCCCCCGCGAGGGTGCCCTGGCAGGTGGCGTCGGCCCGGTGGACGGCATCGGTCGGCTGAACGGAGCCGATCGGGTGGACGGCGTCGGCCTGGCGGGTGGCATCGGTCGGGTGGACGGCGCCGGTCGGGTTGGTGCTGGTCTCGGTCACGAGCACCGGAGTCTACGGGGGCCGTCTCCGCGTCGACCAGCGGGTTTCCGGCTGCCCGCCCCCGGGCGGGCGGAGGACCGTTCAGTCGCCCGGGGGCGGCCAGCCGTCCCGGTTGGAGCAGCTCTCGTAGTCGTAGCGTGTGAGCCTGTCCCACTCCTCCCCCGTCGCCTGCTCGTACGCCTCCTCGTGCACGTAGAGCACCTCCTCGCAGTGCCGCGCGGTGAACGGCGCGAACCGGTCCGGCTCGCCGAAGACGCTCTCGTACACGGCGCGGCCGGCGGCGACGACCGCTGCCCGCGCGTACAGGAACCCGTCGTCCGACTGCGGGAACGGCTCACCTCCGGGCCGCTCCATCCCGGTGACCGGCAGGGTGCCGAACTCCTCCTGGTCGAGTCGGTACAGCGCCTCGGCGAGACGCTCGCCGAAGCCGATGATCTGGCCCACCGGTCCGGCGGCGAGCACCTCGGTCAGCCGCTCGCAGCCGGCCTCGACGTCGTCGCAGGTCGACGTCCCCGCCGGCCCGCCGAGGATCCCGATCAGCTCCCAGAACCGCGCCCAGGTGATCACCGGCAGGTCTCCGTCGGCGCCGGGACCGCCCTCGGTCGCGCCTGTGCCGGCGTCGGCGTCGGCGTCGGTAGCCGGATCGGTCGTGCCGGTCGTGCCCATGCGTCCTCGGCCCTTCGTGGAGTGAGGTATCGGCGGTGGTCGTCCGCCGGAACACACCATGTCATCGCACACTGACAGACCCGCAGGCCGGAGGAGTCGGCAGAGGCTGGCGGCGACAGGGAGGGCTGACGATCGGACTACGGCGCTCGCCCTCGCCGGGCAGCCTGCCGACCCGACGGCCACGGCCGCTGGTACAGCACGCTGACTTCCGGCGGCTCGGGCAGGTCGAGCGCCGCTGACTCCTCGGACGAGCCCGACGCGGTGCCCGCGGCGCGCGCACAACCTTTCCGCCGTCGGTTCGTTCGCCAGTGGTGAGGACCTTCGCCAGCCCGGACAACGCCGCCGACCCCGGCCACCCCGACGCCCCTGCCGCCCCCCGCCCCAGCGCCAGCCACGACCACGACGCCGACAGCAGCACCGCGGCGCCGCCCCTGGTCCTGTACCTCCGCGCCGCCGTGCCGGAGGACGCCGAACTGCTCGCGCGCTGGCGCCGGGAGGCGTCGGCTTGGGTGGCCGGACGGCACGGCAACCCGCAGTGGTCCGGCCCCGACCGGCCCGAGCGCCGGCTGGCCCTCATCGAGAAGGGCGCGACCGTGCTCGCCCTGCTGACACCGGACGGCCCGGCAGTGGCCACGTGCACCATCTGCCCTCGGGGGAGCAGGCGCCGCTGGACGGCCGAGGAGCGCGCCGTCCCGGCCCGCTACCTGCGCAAGAGCATCGTCGACCGTGCCCATGCGGGCCGCGGCATCGGCAGGCTGCTGCACGAGTGGGCCGGCCACCGGGCGGCCGGCGCGGGCGCCGTCGTCCTGCGCCTGGACGCGCGTTCGGACAACCCCGGCCTGAACCGCTACTACCGCTCCTGCGGCTGGCGGTACCTCAGGACGGTCCCGGGCATGGCCTCCGGGGCCCTCTTCGAGACCCCGGCACTTCTCCGCCCCGGCCTGCCGGTGCACGAGCTCGGCACGATCCGGCTGCCGGGCTGACCGCGCCGACGCCGACGCCAGCGTCGGACAGCAGGACGGCAGGACGGCAGGACGACGGGAGGGCACCACCGGGCCACCGGACCCCCGTCCCGTCAACTGCCGCCCATCCCGCCCTGCGCCGCGACCATCGTCACGTTCAGCCCGGCCACCGCCCGGGCCAGGCCCGGCGTTTCGGCCTTCAACCGGTCGGTGAGCGCCGTGACCCGCTCGGTGTGGGCCCGCCGGTCGTGCCGCGAGAGGACCAGCCGCAGGTGTCCGTGGGCGGCCAGCGCCGCCAGGACCGCGTCCGCGAACGGCGGCGTCTCGGCGACCGGGCCGCCGCCGCGCACGAGCTCCGCCACCCGCACCTGGAGGTCGAGCGCCTCCCTCGGGTCCGCCATCGCCACCGCCCGGTGCGGAACGACCGGACCGAAGGGGTCGCGGTCCGCCATGGTCACCACACCGAGCACGGCGAGCCGCTGCTCGACGGCCTCCAGCGTGTCCTCGCGGCTCCGTCTGATCCAGGCCTTCCAGGTGCGCGGCCGCGTGCCCAGCTCGGCGAGCAGCGCGTCGAGGACGCCGTCCTCCGTCGGGGCGGCCGTCACGACCCTGACCCGGCCCGCGTCGTCCTCGACGGCGGCGCCGCGGTGGGCGAGCTCGGCCAGGGCGGCCGCCCGCAGCAGGAAACCGGCCCGGGTGCGGTCCTGCAGGGACTGTGCCTGCGTGTCGAAGGCCAGCAGATACGCGGCCAGGTGCAGCGGTCTGTTCATGCCACCGACGATACGGAGCCCGGCGCCGCCCGGCGTCGGCCCAGAGGCCGGAACCGCGCTCCGACCACAGGACCACCCGGCCGGCCCTCCGTCGTCCCCCGGGCCTACGAGGTGCCGGCCCCGCGGGACCGGGACAGGACGGGACGGGTCAGCCGTTCGACAGGATCACCGCGCGGCGACCGGCCTTCCCGCGCACCGCGCACCACGCACCACGCACCACGCACCACGCAGCCGCCACGGCTACCGGGCGGCGGTCCCTTCTGCTGCTGGTCAGCGTCGCGGGCCGGGTGCCGTCACCGGCTTGGTCGGCCTGCGCTCCTTCGGTGCGCGTCGTTGCGGTGAGCGGGCCGATTCCGGTGTCAACCGAAGGTGCAGTGCAGCGAGCAGTAGGCAGAGCGCGGCCATCGCCGACCACAGTGGGGTCGTCCCCGCGTGGGCGAGTAGCTGGGTGCCGAGGACGGGAGCGAGCGTCGCGGCGACGCCCCAACTGGTGCCGAAGACTGCCAGGTAGCGGCCGCTCGCGCCGGGTGGCGCGATGCCGGTGACGAGCGCGTAGATGCGGCCCATGACCAACAGGTCGCCGAGGCTCATCACAGCGGCTGAGGCGAGCAGTGCCGGCAGGGTGCGGGTGAGGGCGTAGCCGGTCAGTCCCGCGGCCAGGAGGAGATGGGCGAGGGCGAGGGCAACGGGCGTGGTGAGCCGGGTCGCGCGGGGCAGGCGGATCAGTGGCTGGGCGAGCACGGTGGTGGCTGCGGCGGCGGTGAACAACAGCCCGGCGTCGGAGGCGCGCAGGCCCTGCCGCGCGAGTGCGAGCGGCAGGGTGATCACGGTCTGTTGGTTGATCAGGGCGTAGGCGGTTCCGGTGGCCAGGACGCTCAGCAGGGCGCGGTCGCGCAGCGGTCGCACGGCGGTGTCGTCCTGGTCCGCTCCGGGCGGTGCCGGGCGGTCGCGGGGCAGGGCCAGCCGGATCAGCAGCGCACAGGCCAGGCAGGTGGCGGCGTCGGTGACGAAGAGCCAGCGCAGGTCCCAGCGGCCGAGCAGGGAGGCGAGCAGCCCGGCGCACATGCCGCCCGCCGCGAGCGCGGCGCTGAACAGGCTGAACGCGCGTACCCGGTGTTGCTCCGGCACGGACTCGCCGATGATCGCCTGGCTCGGGGGCTCGTAGAGCTCGAAGGCCAGCCCGAGCAGCACCGCCCCGGCGACCGCCCAGGTGAGCGACGCGGAGGCCGCGATCGCCAGCTGTGCGGCGGCACATCCGCAGAGCCCGAGGACGATGGTCGTGCGCCGGCCTATTCGGTCGGCCAGGTGTCCCCCGGCCAGCCGTGAGGGGATCGTCGCGAGCCCGAAGGCGGCGCTGACCACCCCGGCGGTGGTCAGGCTCGCGCCGTGGTCGGCGCTGATCAGCGCGGTGAGAAAAGGCAGTGAGAAGGCCCCGATTCGGTTGACGACCCGGGCGAGTAACAGCAGGCGGACGGTGCGGGGCAGTGGTTCGGAGCGCGGCACGGCGCCTCCCTTTCTCGTGGATCGTCAATGTCGGTGATCAGCGGGGGTACGTACGCCGATGTCCGTCTCGTCCTCGTGTGACCTCCGAGCCCTGCGCGACGCCGTCTGCGCCGGCCGCAGCAACGGTCTGCGCTGCCGGGTCGGCGATCCACCGTCAGATCGGACCGACGCCGCGGGCGTAGTGCGGCAGGACCATCTCGACCAGGGCGTCGACATCGGCATCGACCATCGGTTCGCCGGTCATGCCCATCCGGTGGAGCAGGGTTCCGACGACGGTGTCGATGAAGAACAGGACCCTGTTCTCCGGCTCGTCGAGTGCGTCCTGGAGGGCGAGGCGGTACGGGTCCTGCAACCGTGAGGAGAGGATCTCGCGCAGGGCCCGGTCACTGACGGCGTCACTGAACACGCCCGCGAACGCGTCGCCCACCCCGGGCTCGCCGATCGTTGCCGCGATCCAGCGGATGGTCGCGGACAGGACCTCGGCCCGGTCGGCACCCTCCTTCAGTGGAAGCGGGCCGAACGCGTCGAGGAGGCAGTCCACGATCAGCGCTCCCTTCGACGGCCAGCGGCGGTAGATCGTCGTCTTCGCGATGCCGGTCGCGGCGGCGATGCGCTCGACCGTGGCGCGCGCGTAGCCGAGTTCCTGGACGGTGCTCAGGGTGGCGGTGAAGACCTCGGCGTCGAGGCCGGCGCGCGGGCGTCCGGGCGGTCGGGCGGAAGGAGGCGTTCGGGTCATTCCCTCACCATAGCCAGTTCCGCTACCTTAGGTATCGATACCTGAGGTAGCGAAACCATACGGGGAGGAGAAGGAATGAGCGAGGACAGCGGGGCGCGGCAGCCGTCGGCGAGCAGCAGCGGGTTGCGGCAGCAGGCGTTGGGGGGCGAGCCGGACTGGGCGGCGATGACCGCCGAGGAACTGGCCGCCTACCGCGAGACGGAGAACCGCAGGCGGGCGTCGCCTGCGATGCGGGCGATCACCGGGATGCCGGACCCCGGTGCCGCCATCGACTGGCAGTCGCTGGCGCTGCCCGGACGCCGCCTGCCGGTACGGGTCCACCGGCCGGTGCGCGAACACGGCGCCGGCTCCGCCGACCGCGCGGCGGCCCTGCCCCTCGTACTCCACGTCCACGGCGGCGGGTTCGTGGGCACGGCGGTGCAGAGCGACTGGATCAACAGCCATCTCGCCGCCCGGTTGCCGGCCCTTGTCATCTCGGTCGAGCACCGCCTCCTCGCCCCGGACACTCCGCTGTCGGCCGCCGCCGACGACGGCTGGGACGCGCTCGACCACCTGGTACGGCACGCCGCCGACTGGGGCGTCGACCCGGCGCGCATCGCCGTGTTCGGCGAGAGCTGCGGCGCACTGATCACCGCCCTGGCCGCCATCCGCGCCAGGCAGGCCGACCTGCACCTGCGGGCGCAGGTGCTGGTCAACCCCCTCGCGGACGTGACCGGGACGATGTTCGACCACCCCTCGGTCACCGAGCACGCCCACAGCCCGACCCTGACCCTTCCCCAACTGCGGCTGTTGCACCGGCTCGCCGCCCCCTCGGGAACCGATCCCCGTCCGCTGTCCCCGCTGCACGCCGACGGTCTCACCGGGCTCGCCCCGGCGCTGGTGGTGGTGCCGAGCCATGACCCGCTGGCCGACCACGGCCGCCGCTACGCCGAGCGCCTGCGCGCGGCCGGGACACCGGCACGGCTGACGGAGTTCCCCGAGACCACGCACGCCTTCGTCAGCATGCCGGCGGTAATGCCACAGGCCGAGGCGGCACGGGCGGAGATCACCGAGTTCCTCCGCGACGCCCTCGGCCGCCCCGGCGACCGCTGACCGAGCGAGTCCGGCCTACGGCCACAAGACCGGGTACCGCCTGCGGGTGCGGGCGCAGGTCGTGCTGCACGCGGCGCGCGGGCGCTCCAACGCGCGCATCCCCCGTGAGGTGAGGCCGCATCCGGACACGCTGCGCGCCGGCGCTCCAACGCGCGCAGCGTTCGTGGGGCGGGGCTGCATCCGGACACGCTGCGCAAAGTGGCCGATGCGGGAGGTGCCGCCGGTGACCGGTGCGGCCTTGCCGGCGAACCCCTGGCCGTGGTCGTCGACGGTCGGGATCACGGTCATTGCGTAGCCCGCCTCGGGGCGGCACGCACAGCCCGCCTCCGCGGCAGGTGCTCAGCTCGCCTCGGGGTGGAAGCGGTGGAGGCCCTTGCGGTCGTAGTACCTGGTCATCGCGAAGCCGAAGAGCAGCGCGGCCACCGTCCCGATCGCGATCATGATCCAGGCCCGGGCCAGCCCGGCGTCGGCCTGCGCGTCGAAGTAGAGGATCGCCCGGACGCCGTCCGTGAGCTGGCGCATCGGCTCGAACACCGCGAGCCCACGGTAGAACTCCGGCAGGGCCTGGAGCGGGACGGTCGCCCCGGAGGACGGCAGCGACAGGGCGATGAAGACGAACATGCTGATCAGCTGCCCGATCCCGCCGAACGCGGCGATCAGCGCCTGGGTGCCGAGCCCCACCGCCGAACTGGCGCAGACCGAGAAGACCCAGAGCAGCGGCAGGTGCGAGGCGTCCATGCCGAGCACCCCCACGGTCGCCAGCATCACCAGGCTGGAGGTCAGCAGCGAGATCCCGACCGACATCACGGAGGTGACGATCCACGTCTGGGTCCGGCCGATCGGTACCAGCGGGCGCTGGGTGCGCAGCGGCCCCAGCTCACTGGCCGCGTAGCCGAGCGCCACGTCGACGCCGTTGTTGATCACGTTCGCACCCAGGAAGCCGCAGAGGACGAGCAGCAGCGTGTAGTAGAACGCCGTCAGGCCGAGACCGCTGTGCGGGCCGATCGGGTGGCCGACCTGGACGTCGACCGTCACCGGGTCGGCCAGTTGGAGCGCCGCCGCGTTGCTCGCACCTCCGGCGCTGCTGGCCTGCCCGGACGGCTGCTGCGCCTGAGCCTGGGCCTGCGCCTGCGCCTGGGCGGTGAGGGTCCGGCCGAGCTGGGTCGAGGCCTGCTGCGCGGCGGCCTGGGAGATCGAGGAGGCCAGCGACGAGGCCAGGCTGCCCACCCCGGGGTTGGTCAGGACGGTGATCGTCGGTCGCGGCGGCGGCTGCGGGCCGGCCGGGGCACCGAGGGCGGCGACGGCGGCGGTGAATCCGGCCGGGACCTCCAGGGCGCCGGCGATCTTGCCGGAGGACAGCTGTTCGTCGGCGCCGGCCCGGTCGAGCAGCCGCCAGTCGACCTGGTCCCCCGGGTCCGGCGCGTTCGCGATGCCGGCCGTGATCTGCGCGCCGAGGTTCTGCTGCTGCCCGCCCACGGTGGCGCCCTGGTCGGAGTTGACCAGGCCGATCGGCAACCGGTGCAGGTCGGCGCGCGGGTTGATGATGCCGCCCATGTAGAGCAGCGAGAGCAGGAACCCCACCAGGCCGACGATGACCGTCGGCACCACCCAGACCTTGGGGTTGCGCAGCACCTGCGAGGCCCGTACGCCGGCCGCGGGCCGGTTCGAAGTCATGGCTCTCCCGTGGACGTCGTTCGGTCGGCCCCCGCCCGACCGTAGCCCTCGGCCGCCTCCCGACCGCGGAGCCTCGCGCGGGCCGCCGCGCCCGGGGAGCCCGGGGGCGCGCCGGCCGCGGGGAACACGCCCGAGAGCGAGCGCGGGGCGCGCG
>NZ_JBHJUK010000242.1:0-8973 GCF_042266225.1 Kitasatospora sp. NPDC056181 | reverse complement strand
GGCTCCGCCGGAAGATCCTCTCGAATCCTTGACCCGATAGGTGGTCTATGCCAATCTCTCAGCCAGGTCTGGACCAATGCTCCGTGGAGGGGTGTTCGGGGCGGACTTGAGGAAACAACGGGGAGAGTGTCAAGTTCCATGCACAGAGCCGAGTTTGGCGCGACCTCACGTGCCGTCGAATCGTCCGGGCCCGCTGTGCGGACACTCGCGCGTACCGTTCACGGCCTGCTGGAGATCAGGGCGGCGGCGCAGCCCGAGCGGACGGCGATCAGCACCGACGACGGACAGCGGCTGACCTTCGCCGAGTGGCAGGGCCGGTCGACCGCGGTGGCCGCCGCCCTGGTCCGGCGGGGTGTCCGGCCCGGCGACCGGGTGGGTCTGCTGTTCGGCCTGCGCGACTGGCCGGACTTCGCCGTCCACTACTGCGCGGTGACCCGGGCGGGCGGCGTGGCCGTACCGGTCTCGGACCGGCAGCCGGCCGAGGCGGTCGCCTACGTCCTCGGACACTGCGAGGCGTCCGGCCTGATCGCCGGCCCGGCCGCCGCCGTCCCCGCGGGCCCGTGGTGGGCCACCACCCCGCCCGAGCTCGCCGCGGAAGCGGAGGCGGTGACCGGGAGCGGTGCGCGGACCGGTGCGGAGGACGGCACGGAAACCGGTGCGGAGACCGGGCCGCTGCCGTCGGTCGGACCGGACGCACCCGCCCAACTGCTCTACACCTCCGGCACGACCGGTCGTCCCAAGGGCGTCCTGGCCACCCACGGCAACGTCGTGCACGGCACCCGGCCGACCGCCCGGCACCGGCCGCTCACCCACTCCGAGGAGTTCCTGCACTCCTTCGCCGTCGGTACCAACGCCGGACAGACCATGCTGGTCAACGCCCTGGACGCCCACCCGGCGGCCCTGGTCGCCACCCGCTTCACCCCCGGCCGGTTCGCCCGGCTGATCGAACAGCGCAAGGTCGGCAGCGTCTTCGTCGTCCCGGCGATGGCCGCCGAGCTGCTGAACGCCGGTGTCCAGAGCCGCTTCGACCTCTCCTCGGTCCGGTTGCTCGGCTCGACCGCGGCCGCTCTGCCGCCCACGGTCGCGACCGCGCTCACCCGGGCGTTTCCCAACGCCACCGTGGTGAACTACTACACCTCCACCGAGGCCGCGCCCGCCCAGACCGCGATGGTCTACGACCCGGCGCGCCCGACCGCGCTCGGCCTGGCCGCGCGTGGCAGCGTGATGGTGGCGGGGCCCGACGGCCGCCCGCTGCCGGCGGGGGAGACCGGCGACGTCCACCTGCGCTCCCCAGGGGCCCAGCGCGCGTACTACCGCGACGCCGAGGCCGGTGCGGCCGTCTTCCGCTCGGGCTGGGTGCGGATGGGAGACGTCGGATTCCTCGACGAGGACGGCTACCTGCACCTGGTGGACCGCGAGTCCGACGTCATCAAGTCCGGTGCCCACAAGGTTTCCACGCTCCAGGTCGAGGCCGCCGCGCTGGAGCACCCGGCGGTCGCCGAGGTGGCGGTGGTCGGCCTCCCGCACCCGGTGCTCGGGATGGGCGTGGGCGCGGCCGTCGTCCCGGTCCCCGGCGCCGACTTCGACCCGGCCGGCCTGCGCATCTTCCTCGCCGAGCGGCTGGCCGCCCACGAGATCCCCACCCGGATCACCGTTCTGGACGCACTGCCGCGCAACGAGGGCGGCAAGCCGCTCAAGCGCGCCGTGCGCGACCTGCTCGCCGCGCCGGCCTGACCGGCCACCGTGCGGCCGGGCAGGGACCGGCGGCCCGACCGCGCCGCCGTTCGCCCACCCGCGTCTGCCGGGGCGCGCCCGCCCGCGCCCCCACTCCGTGGCACCTCCCGACCCCTGAAGCGAGTTGTCGATGCCTGACCGCACCCTGGACCCGAGGCCGGCCGCAGCTGCGGCCGCGGCCGCCGTCCCCGCCGCAGCACCCACCGACGCGCCTGCCGTCGACGGGTCCACCGACGCGCCTGCCATGCAGGGGCCCGCCGTCCCCGCGCCCGCCGTCCCCGCGCCCGCCGCCCTCGGGCCCGCTGTTCCCGCTGTTCCCGCGTCCCCCGCACAGCAGGGCGTCTGGATCACCGAACGCCTTGGTGCCGCAAGGTCCGGCCTCCACCTGCCGCTGCGGATCACCTTCGACCGGGTGGACGCCGCCGCGCTGGCCGCGGCCTGCACCACCGTGGCCGGCCGACACCCGGCGCTGCGGTCGGTGCTGGTGGAGCACGACGGCACCCTCGAACTCCGGCCCAGTGAGGCCGGGTTCACCGTCACCGAGGTCGACGCGGCCTCCGGCGGTCCGCAGGGCCTGGCCGCACTGCTGGCCGAGGAGACCGTCCGTCCGTTCGCCCTGGACGCCGGGCCGCTGGTCCGTTTCACCCTGTTCCACGGCCTCGACGGGCGTGCCGATCTGCTGATCGTCGCCCACCACGCCGTTTTCGACGGCGTCTCCAAGGACGTCCTGGTCGCCGATCTGGCCGCCGCCTACAACGCCCGGGTGGCGGGTGGCGGGCGCGGGCCGGAGGAGAACTCCCCTGCCGGGCAAGGCCACCCGGTCGTGCCCGCCCCGGACCCGGCGCTGGTGAAGGAGGCCGCGGACTGGTTCGGCCCGCGGTGGTCCGACCCCACCGACGTGCTGCTGCCCGGCATCCGGCGCACCGCTCGCGGCGCAGGCCCCGGCCAGGCCGTGACCCGCCCGCTGGACCACGCCGCCCTCGGCGCGGCCGCCCGCGCCTGCGGCGTGACCACCTTCGAGTTCCTGCTCACCGCCGTGCACGTCCTGCTGCGCCGCTACGGCAACAGCGATGTGCCGGTGGCCCTGCCGCTCTCCACCCGGACGCCCGAACTGGCGGAGGCGATAGGTCTGTTCGTCAACGAGCTGCCGCACCACGCGCCGCCCGCGGGCGAGACGGCACCCGGGTTCGCCGAGTTCGCCGCCGCCGTCCGGGCCGGCCTGCGCGAGCTGTACCGGTTCCGCACCGTGCCGTTCGGGGCCGCGGTCGGCGGCCTCACCCCGCGGGTCGGCCTCACCCCGGTCTCCTTCGGCTACCGGCGCCGCACCGGCGAGCCCGTCTTCACCGGCACGGACGCCCGCGTCGACTGGATGGCCTTCAACCACACCGCGCGCAACACCCTGCACCTCCAGGTGGTCGACGCCCCCGACGGTTGCCTGCTCAGCCTCCAGTACGACCCGGTGGTCCTCGCCCCCGAGGCCGCCCACCGGATCGCCGGCCACTTCGAGACCCTGCTCGCCGCCGCGATAGCCGACCAGGCGACGTCGGTCGACGCCCTGCCCCTGCTCGACGCGGCCGAACACCGGCTGGTCACCGAGGGCTGGAACGACACCGCCCGCCCGTACCCCGCGGACCGCACCGTGGTCGACCTGTTCGACGCGCAGGCCGAGACGACCCCGGAGGCGATCGCGGTCACCGCAGCCGACACCTCTCTCCGCTACCGCGAACTGCGCGAGCGCTCCGTCGAGCTCGCGGGACGGCTGGCAGCGCTGGGTGTCGGACCCGGCTCGCTGGTCGCGCTCCACCTGGACCGCACCTTGCGGCTCCCGGCAGCCCTGCTCGCCGTGCTGCGCACCGGCGCCGGATACCTGCCGCTCGACCCCAGCCATCCGGCCGACCGGCTGGCCTTCGTCCTCGCCGACTCCGGCGCCGCCCTGTTGCTCGCCGACGGCGAACCGGCCGCCGAGGTCGCCGCCGCCGCGCCCGTCGTGGTGCGGCTGGACGAGCCGACGGGCCCGGGCGAGCCGACCGGGAGGGTCACCGCGCCCGGCCCGCAGGACCGCGCGTACGTGCTCTACACGTCGGGCTCGACCGGCCGTCCGAAGGGCGTGGCGGTCGGGCACCGTGCGCTGGTCAACCTGCTCACCTCCTTCGCCGACCGGCTCGGCTCCGGGCCGGACGACGTCTGGCTGGGCCTCACCTCGCTCTCCTTCGACATCTCCGGGCTGGAGCTCTACCTGCCGCTGATCACCGGCGGGCGGCTGGTGCTGGCGCCGGACGGCCTCGCCCTGGACGGCCCGGGTCTGAACGCGCTGATCGGCCGTGAGGGCGTCACCCACGTGCAGGCCACCCCCTCCGGCTGGCGGGTGCTGCTGACCGGCGCCGAGGACCCCGGTCCCGGTGCCGTCACCGGGCTGGTCGGCGGCGAGGCGCTGCCGCTGCCGCTCGCCCGCGAGCTCCGGGCGCGGACCGCGCGGCTGTTCAACGTCTACGGGCCCACCGAGACCACCATCTGGTCCACCTGCGCCGAGCTCCCCGCCGGGCCGGAGACGGTCGGGATCGGCCGCCCCATCGCCAACACCCGTGCCTACGTGCTCGATCCGCACCGCCGTCCGCTGCCCGTCGGCGTCGCCGGGGAGCTGTACCTGGGTGGTGACGGCGTCGCCCACGGCTACCTCGGCCGGCCGGAACTGACCGCCGAGCGCTTCGTTGAGGACCCGTTCGGCCCGCCCGGCTCCCGCCTCTACCGGACCGGCGACCTGGCCGCCTGGACAGCAGAGGGAGAACTGGACTTCCTCGGCCGGATGGACCACCAGGTGAAGATCCGCGGCCACCGGATCGAGCTCGGCGAGATCGAGGCCCGGCTGCTGGAGCACCCGGCGGTCACCGAGGCGGCCGTCACCGTCGACGTGGACGCCACCGGTGAGGCCCGTCTGGTCGGCCACCTGGTGGCCCGGCCGGCCGATGGGGAGCCGCCGACCCCTGCGGACCTGCGCGAACACCTGCGCAGGACGCTGCCCGCCTCCATGGTTCCGCAGCTGTTCGTGCTGCTGGCGGCGATGCCGCTGACACCCAACGGCAAGCTCGACCGCCGTGCCCTGCGCGTGCCGGCGGGCACGGAGGCGGCGACCGCGGGCCGGTCGGCAGTGGCTCAGGTGGCAGTGGACCAGTCGGCAGTGGACCAGTCGGCGGCGGCTCAGGTGGTCGTGGAGTCGGAGGCGGTGGAGCCGGAGGGTGCGGAGCCGGGCGTCGGAACCGCCTCGGACCCGCTCGTCGCCGAGCTCGGCGTGATCTGCTCCGAG
Organism: Kitasatospora sp. NPDC056181; assembly: GCF_042266225.1. Classification (NCBI taxonomy): domain Bacteria; kingdom Bacillati; phylum Actinomycetota; class Actinomycetes; order Kitasatosporales; family Streptomycetaceae; genus Kitasatospora; species Kitasatospora sp. NPDC056181. The sequence goes on along the minus strand of NZ_JBHJUK010000242.1, from coordinate 3,938 downwards.
GTGCTCGGTATCCCGGACATCACCGCGGACGAGGACCTCTTCGACCTCGGCGCCCACTCGCTGATGTTCATCCAGATCGGCGCCCGGATCCGCAAGTCCTTCGGCGTGGAGGTCGACCTCGACGTCTTCTTCGACACCCCGACCGTGGCCGAGATCGCCGAGGCAGTGAAGGAGCAGTTGTGACGGACCACCTGAACACCGACCAGCCGAGAACTGGCCGCGACCCGGCAGCCGACGACCCGAACGGCAGTCGGCCGGATTCCGCACGTGCGGGCGGCCTGCTGGGCGTCCTGGCCGGGATCGTCTCCGACGCCAGTGACGGGGAGCTGAGCGCCGCCGAGCTGCTGGCCGACGCCGACACCCCGTTCGTCGCCCTCGGTATCGGTTCGCTCGTCCAACTCCGTCTGGTGGACGCGGTGGAGACCCGCTACGAGGTCTTCCTCGACCTCGACGGGGACGGCGACTTCCTGCGCAGCCTCGCCGCGCTCGCGGAGCACCTGACCACCGAGCACGGGATCGAGGATCAAGCGGCCGATGACAACGTGGCCGATGGCAACGTGGGCGACGAGCACGGGGTCGCGCAGGCGGGTGCCGGAGCGGGCTGAGCACGCCGGTTCTCACCCTCGTCCGCGCTCATCGGCAAGCGGCCGGGGCCCGTCAACCGTCAAAAGGGGCCCCGGCCAGCCATCCCGGCCAGCCGTTCCGGTCACCCTGCCATCGGTCGCTCCCGTGGTGGGCCTGCAAAGTCGCGCAGATCGTCCGCCATCCGATGTCCACTGTGAGGGCACTCTCGAATCCTGATTCATTTCAGCTGTCACACGTCTGTCGGTCATTCACATCAGTTGCTACAGTCCCAGCTTGCAGTGACCTTGTACGTGCCGACTCCCGCACCATCCACCAGGGAAAGTGGAGAACAGCCATGATTTCGCTTCCTCGCCGCATCGCCGCCGTGACTCTCGCCTCGGCAGCCCTGCTCGGCTTCGCAGGTGCCGCCACCAACGCGTCGGCCAGCACCGTCAAGTACTTCAAGGCCTACGGCGTCAACCCGGTCTACGCCGGCAACCGCGCCTGGGCGGCCGCACATGCAGCGGGGTACACCGACGACCAGTGCGGCGCGGAGAGCGACGTGATCTCGCCCGGCTACTGGGTGGTCGTCGTCACCTGCGTGAGCTGACCGGACACCACGTGCCCGGCCCGGCGGGGCAGCCGGCCGGGCCGGGCACTCCCCGCTGCACCCCGATCCGACCCCTGATCGAACAGGGGCCGGATCGAGAGTGCAGGCTGGAGACCCGGCAGTGGGATGACTCGGCCTGGTGGGGCGTCCACGGGGCCGGCACCCGGCGTGAGGGCAGGGTGCCGTCCGCTCCGGACGAGGCCGGGGGCCGGCCACCACCGCAGGGTGCGTCGGCATCGCGACCACTCCCGGCGGGACGAGCCCCGGGCGGCGAGTCGGATGCCACACCGTGATCGGTGGGTGAGGTCCCAGGCCCCCGGCCCGCCGAGTGTGCGGGCCGGGGCTTTCGTGTGCCCTGCGGGCTCAGCCCGTGACGGCCGCCAGGACGCGCTCCTCGACAGCGCGCAGGAACGGCTCGACCGCGGCCGCCGGGAAGTGGCGGGTGTCCACCAGTAGGGTCGCGACCGCCTCGCCGTCGCGGTGCGCCAGGCCGAAGAAGAACTTGCAGTCCTGCCGTGCCCACCGCGACCGCCAGCCGAACCGTCCGGCCGGGAGGTCGGCGGGCTCCACGGGCTCTGCTGACGGGCCCCTGCCGGCCCGGTCGGCGGCGCGGTCGGGGGAGCGTTCCGGCTCCCGGTGGTCGTTGAAGAGCGCGTTGAGGTCCATTGCGGTGCCGCGCCGCTTCTCCTCCGCCTGTACCGCGGCGGCCAGTGCGCCCGGGTCGTAGTGGCCGTGTCGGGAGGTCTGGAGCTGGGATCGCCAGGCCTCCCGGGCGAGTTGGTCGAAGTCGCCGGTCGCGCCCAGGACGACCAGCCCGTTCTGGGCGAAGGCGCCGACCGCCGTCCGCTGGGCCTCGCTCACCCGGTTTCCCAGGATCACCTTCAGCGGCACCGCGGTGGCGCCCGTGCGTGCGCCCAGTTCCAGCCCGACGGCGGCGAGGACGACCGCGCTGGCCGAGGTTCCGGTGCGCACCGCGGCGGCCCGGCTCGCCAGGTCCAGCCGGGGGCAGTCCAGTTGGCCCTCCCACCAGCGCTCGGTCTCCTCGGGGCCGGCCGTCCCGGAGCTCGGCTCCGCCTGGTCGGTCTCCGCCGGGCCGCCGGCCTCGGCGGGGTGGCCGGTCTCCGCTGGACGGCCGCTCGTCTCCGGGTCGGCCTCCTCGGGCCAGAGCGAGGCCGGGATGCCGGCCAGCTGTCGGGTCCAGAGGGCGAGGGCCGCCGCGCTGCGGGCGGCCGCCTGCGGGCCGGCCTCGTATCCGGCCTGCTCCCTCGGCTGCCGGCCGGGCACCGGCGGGGGCAGGGTGCCGGGGCGTCGGCGCTGCTGGGCGAGAAGGCGGCGCAGGTCGTCCCGGACCACCTGGGCTCCGGTGCCGTCGGCGGCGATGTGTGCCATGGTCAGGACGGCGCCGGTGACCTGTCCGTTCGCCACGACCGCACTGACCCGGACCGGGAGAGCGCCGCCGGCGAGGCCGTCCGCGGTCGCCGGCAGCTCGAAGCGGATCGCCCTGTCCTGCGAGGCGACGCGCTCCAGGACGGCGGACAGCGGCTCGCCTTCCGGGGCCGGGACCAGTCGCAGGTGCAGCACACCCGACCCGTGCAGCACCTGCTCCAGGGCGCCGTCGGACCCCGTGCGGTAGAGGGTGCGGAGCGACTCGTGCCGTTCCAGCAGTGACCGCACCGCCGCGCCGAACGCGGCCGGCTCGACGGGGTGGCGCAGCTCCAACGGCAGCGCGATGTTGAAGTAGTGGTCGTCGGGCGCGTACCAGGTGATCGGCGCCCAGATCGTCCGCTGCCCCCAGGTCGCCGCGGTGACGCCCTGTGCGAGCCCGTCGAAACGGACCTCCAGGCGCTCGTCTGCCGGCCCTCTGCCGTTGTCCATCAGGAGATCCCCCGTCCGCGCCCACCCGAAGTGGTTCAGACCAATATGTGGCACCGGATCCTAGGCCACCGGCCCGCGCGCGGCTACCGTCCACCGGGAAGCGGAATCATGTACCGCACGGTTGGTTTCTTGGTGGCCCGGATGCAGTCGGCCGACAGCGGAACAGCGGCAGCGGTCCGGAATATCGGGGTGGTTAAGATACGGGCTGTTTGGTTTTGTTCAATCGCTGTGGCGGGTGGGTGGTCGTATGGTGCGGCAGGAGCGGGCGGTGCGGACACGCCGGCTGATTCTGGAGGCGGCGGCCTCGGTCTTCGACGAGTTCGGTTACGAAGCGGCGACTATCGGCGAGGTGGTGGCCCGGGCCGGCGTGACCAGGGGCGCGGTCTACTTCCACTTCGCGTCCAAGCGGGAGCTGGCGCAGGGCGTGGTGGAGGAACAGTTCGTCCAGGACGTCATCCCCGAAAGGGCCTGCAAGCTCCAGGAGTTCGTGGACACCGGCTTGGTCGTGGCGTACCTGATGCCGCGCGACCGGCTGCTGAGCGCGGGGGCGCGGCTGTCGCTCGGGGCGGACGTCCACGGCGATCTGGGCGGCGGGGCGATCCCGGGGTGGATCGCGCGGCTGGAGGACCTGCTCAAGGCGGCGGGGGAGCGGGGTGAGCTTCTGCCGCAGGTGGTGCCGGCCGACACTGCGTGGCTGGTGACGGCGGCCTGGACGGGCGTGCAGATCCAGTCGCAGAAGCTCTCGGGCCGTGCGGACCTTGAGCGGCGGGTGGCCGGCCTCTTCCGGCACCTGATGCCGGCCGTCGCGGTGCCGGGCGTGCTGGCCGCGCTGGAGATGGACGCCGGGCGGGGTGCCCGGGTGGTCGCGGAGGTGTCCGCCGCGCGCCCG
>NZ_JBHJUK010000241.1:0-9025 GCF_042266225.1 Kitasatospora sp. NPDC056181 | reverse complement strand
GGACGGGGAACCGTCCGGGCCCGCGGCCTCGTCGTGCGTGGTGGACCGATCAGGTCTGGTGGAGAGACCAAGGGGGAGCACGTGCGGTTCGGGACCGGAATACCCGGCCTGCTGCAGCGGGTACGGCGGCTCGGCGTCCGGCTGGGGCGGCGGCGCACCCAGCGCCGGATCTTCCAGCTCGTCACCGCAGGCTCCGTGCTCGCGCTGGCGCCGAGCGCCTGGCTGTGGACCTCGGCGGGGGACCGGGTCGGTACGGTGGCGAGCGCGCCGCGGGCGCCGGTGGCGGTGGTGTTCGGCGCGGGCCTGGACCAGGGCAAGCCGTCGCCGTACCTGGCGCACCGGCTGGACGCGGCCCTCGACCTGTACCGGGGGCAGAAGGTCCAGGCGATCCTGGTCACCGGCGACAACGGGCGGGACAGCTACGACGAGACCGACGCGATGCGGCAGTACCTGATCGAGCACGGGGTGCCGCAGGTGCGGGTGGTGGGCGACTACGCGGGCTTCGACACCTGGGACTCGTGCACCCGGGCGCACCGGATCTTCGGGGTGGACCGGGCGGTGCTGGTCAGCCAGGACTTCCACGTCCGGCGGGCGCTGGCTCTCTGTCAGGCGGCCGGCATCGACTCGTACGCGGTCGGGGTGACGGAGGCGCACGACGAGACCTGGCTGTACGGAGGGCTGCGGGAGATCCCGGGGGCGGGCAAGGCGGCGCTGAACGCCTGGCTGCGGCCGGACCCGCTGTTCCTCGGGCCCAAGGAGGAGGGCATCCCGCAGGCGCTCGCCGACGCGGGGGCGGCGCAGCAGCGGTAGCGCGGGGCGGCGAGGCACCGGAGGCGCGGTACGGCGAGGCGCCGGGGGTGCGGGGCGGTGCGGTACCGGGGCGGCGGCCCGGTTCGGTCGGACTGTCGTACCCGTGCGGCATGATCGGCAGGTGCGGTCACTGCCGAGCATCATCCACCTCGACATGGACGCCTTCTTCGCCGCGGTGGAGCAGGCGTCCAAGCCGAGCCTGCGCGGGAAGCCGGTGATCGTCGGCGGCCTGGGCGGGCGTGGGGTGGTCTCCACGGCCTCCTACGAGGCGCGGAGGTTCGGCGTGCACTCGGCGATGCCGATGGCGCAGGCGCGCCGGCTCTGCCCGAACGCGGCGTTCCTGTCCGGGCGCTTCGAGGCCTACCGGCAGGTGAGCGAGCTGGTGATGGGCCTGTTGCGGGAGCTGTCGCCGCTGGTCCAGCCGCTCAGCCTGGACGAGGCGTTCGTGGACCTGGAGGCCGGCCCGTACGGCCCCGCGCTGGCGGCGGCGGATCACGGGACGGGGGAGCGGCTGGTGCTGGCCCTCGCGGAGGACCTCCGGGCCGACATCCAGCGGCGCACCGGGCTGACCGCCTCGGTCGGGGCGGCCGGGTCCAAGCTGATGGCCAAGATCGCCTCCGAGCAGGCCAAGCCGGACGGGCTGGTGCTGATCGAGCCCGGCCAGGAGCGCGTGGTGCTCGGGCCGATGCCGGTCCGCGCCCTGCCCGGCATCGGCCCGGCCACCGAACAGGTGCTGCGCCGGGCCGGCCTGAACACGGTGGCCGACCTCGCCCTGGCGGGGGAGGCGGAGCTGGTGCAGTTGCTGGGGAGGGCGCACGGCACCGGCGTCCACCAGATGTCCATAGGGCTGGACGACCGGCCGGTGGTGGCCGACCAGGACGCCAAGTCGGTGTCGGTGGAGGACACCTTCGAGGTGGACCTCGCCGACCGGGAGCGGGTGCTGCGCGAGGTCGACGTCCTGGCGGCGCGGTGCGTGCGGCGGTTGCGGGCGGCGGGCCGGTCGGGGCGGACGGTGGTGCTGAAGGTGCGGCGGTTCGACTTCTCCACGCTGACCCGCTCGGAGACGCTGCGCGGCCCGACGGACGACGAGGCGGTGATCACCGAGACGGCCCGGCGGCTGGCCTCGCAGGTGGACATCACCGGTGGCGTGCGGCTGCTCGGCGTGGGGGTCGCGCAGCTGGCCGACTACACCCAGGAGGACCTGTTCGCGCAGGCCGTCCGGGAGGAGGCGGAGTCCGGCGAGCAGGAGCCGGTGGCGGCCGAGGCGGAGGGGGAGCCGACCGCGCCTTCGACGCCGCACTGGATGCCCGGGCAGGACGTGCACCACGGCGAGTTCGGACCGGGGTGGGTGCAGGGCAGCGGGGTGGGGCGGGTGACGGTGCGGTTCGAGACGCCGTGGAGCGGGCCGGGACGGGTGCGGACCTTCGCGGTGGACGACCCGGCGCTGGAGCCCGCGCGTCCGCTGCCGCTGCGGGGGAGCGAGGGCGGGCCGGACGAGGGCGGGCCGGACGAGGGCGACGGGACCGGGGGCTGAACGTACGAAGCGGCCCCGCCCGGCAGGGGAAACCGGGTGGGGCCGCTTGAAGTGCCGGGCCTCGGGCGGTCGCGATGCCCTCGTCGACCGTTCGGGGTCCGGTCCCCCGCGCTCTGTCCCTGGGCGCGGGGGGTGGACGCCTCGTCAGGCGTCGGTCTTGGCCAGCTGGGGGCTGGAGTCCAGGTCCGCCGTCGCGTTGCCGGCGGCGACGGTGGTGGACGGCTTGACGGTGCGGATCAGGAAGGGGACGGCGCCGGCGATCGCGCAGACCACCGCGGCGGTCCAGAACGCGTGCTTGTAGGCGTCCAGGGTCGGCAGCGCGATCGGGATCGGCAGCTTCATGGTGTCGCCGGTCAGGATCGCGGCCATCACGGCGGTGCCGATCGCGCCGCCGACGGTGCGCAGCACGGCGTTCATGCCGTTGGCGATGCCGCTCTGCTCCACCGGGACGGCGCCGTTGATGTAGGCGGGCATCGCCGAGAAGGCGAGGCCGATGCCCAGGCCGAAGATCGCCGAGGCGGTGTAGATGTCGGCCTCGTGGCTGTGGCGCACGGCCAGGTAGGCCATCGCGACGGCGCCGAGGACGCCACCGAGGACCAGCGGCAGGCGCGGGCCGCGGCGGGCGATCAGCAGGGCGCCCAGCGGGGCGGCGACCATCGAGCCGACGGCCGACGGGAGCAGCATGATGCCGGCGTGCAGCACGGTGGCGGTGAAGCCGTAGTGCGCGAACTTCTCCGGGGTCTGGGCGAAGTTGCTGATCACCATGAACGAGCCGTACATGCCGAAGCCGATCAGCAGGCCGGCCAGGTTGGTGAAGGCGACGGCCGGGCGGGACATCATCTTCATGTCCACCAGCGGGTGCTTCACCTTGACCTCGATGACGCCCCAGACCAGGGCGACCACGGCGGCGACGGCGAAGAGGCCGAGGGTCTTGGTCGAGGTCCAGCCCCAGTGGTTGCCCTGGCTGACCGCGACGAGCAGGGCGGAGAGCCAGCCGGCCAGGGTGAGGGCGCCGAGCGGGTCGGCCCCGCCGTCCTTGTCGGTGACCGGGTCGCTGGGCACCCGCAGGGCGACCAGGGCGACCGCGATCAGGCCGAAGACCAGGCCCATCCAGAAGATCGACTTGTAGCTCCAGTGCTCCAGCAGCAGGCCGGTGGCGACCAGGCCGAGGCCGCTGCCGACGCCCATGGAGGCGCTGATGGCGGCGACGCCGCCGGTCACCTTCTGCTTCGGCAGCTCGTCGCGGACGATGCTGATCGCCAGCGGGAGCACGCCACCGCCGGCGCCCTGGAGGACACGGGCGACGACCAGCCAGGTGAAGGAGTGGGTGCTGACCGCCAGCGCGGAGCCGGCCACCAGACCGGTCAGCGATATCAGCAGCATCGGCTTGCGGCCGCGCAGGTCACCGAAACGGCCCAGCAGGGGGGTCAGCACGGCGGCGGAGAGCAGGTTGGCCGTCATCAGCCAGGTGATGCTGGAGCCGGAGACGCTGAGCTCCTTGGCCAGCGAGGGCAGGATCGGGACGACCGCGGTCTGCACCACGCTGAACGACAGCATCGCCAGGATGAGGGCCGGCAGGACCCGGGCGCTGCTCTGCTTCTCGGCCGCGGTGGTGGGCTGTGGTGCCTCACTCACGGTTGCTTCCTCCCGTACATAGTGAATGAACTGAAGTAACCATGCAGGGAGATACTTCATTGTGTCAAATATCGATCGGTGAAGCTTTGGCAAAGTCGAAGGACCCCGGGCCGCGGCGGGCCCGGGGTCCCCGGTGAGGCGTCGTCAGGCAAGCGGCCTGAGCGTGGCCGGGCGCGACGGTTCGTCGGCCGCGGCGGAGGCCGGCGTGGGGGGCGATGCGGGGGCCGGCGCGGAGGTCGGCGCGGGGGTGGGCTGGGCGGGGGCGTGCGCGTTCGGGGAAGTGGGGCCCGGGGTCGAGGCGGCGGCGGTGTTGTCGTGCACCTCGACGTGCTCGCGGCGCAGCTCGTCGCGGATCACCTCCTCGGAGGTGTACCGCTCGACCACCAGGCGCACCCGCTCGATCGGGGCCAGGTACTTGCGGACCACCGGGCGCTCCTCGCGCAGGGTGACCTCCTCCACCGCCTCCGCGATCTCCTTGTCGCTGAGCGAGGCCCGCTCCGTTTCGCCGACCGGCATCCGCTCCACCCGGACGCGCTCGCGGACCACCGGGACCCGGCGCTCCACCGGCTCGCTGGTCACGTACTTGCGCAGCTTCGCGGTGCCCAGGACGTGCCACTCGGTGGTGATGTCCAGGCGTTCCTCGCGGCAGGTGATCTCCACCGGGCCGCTGGGTGCGGACGAGGCCGGGCCGGAGGCGGTGGAGTCGGCCGGGGTGGTGGCTGGGGTGGCCGAGGTGGCCGGGGTGGCCGGGCCGGTGGTGGCTGGTGCGGCCGCGGGGCGCGGCTCGTGGGTGACCGGCGCCACGGGGGCGGCGGGCGCGGTGGTGCTGAGGGTTCGCACGTTGGCCTCCGTGGCGGGTTCGGACGGCTTGCCGAGGTCGGCCGCCGGGGTGGTGAGGGGGGACGGGGTCGCGCTGTCGGCCGAGTGGAAGCTGTCGGCCGAGTGGAAGGCGAGCGGCTTGGGCGCCGGTGCCGGTGCCGCGGCGGCGGGTTGGTCCGCGGACTTCGACGCCGGGGCCGCTGCTGCTGCGGCGGCCACCGTGCCCGCCACTGCCGCCGTGCCCGCCGCCGGGGCCGCGGGCTGGGCCGCCGCGGGCGGGACGGAGCCGAAGTCCAGGTCGGCCGGCTCGGAGCCGGAGCCGTCGCCCGCCGACGGGCGCCCGTCCACCGGGGTGTCCAGCCCGTAGTAGCGGTAGAGCTGGAGCTCCTGGGCCGGTGACAGGTGCTGGCCCACGCCGAAGTCCGGCGACTCCTTCACCAGCGACTTGTCGTACGGAACCCGCAGCTCGTCGCCGGAGAACTCGCTCGTGGTCAGGGGGACGAACGCGTCCCGGCCGAAGATGCCGGTCCGGACGGCGGCCCACTCGGGCTGTCCGGTGGCGTCGTCCAGGTACACCTCGTCGACCGTGCCGATCTTGTCTCCGTTGCGGTCGACCGCCTTGTGGCCGATGAGGTCCCGGGGGTCGATATCGGTCTGCACTCTTTCCTCCAGTGCGCTGCGCCTGCGGGACTCCCGCAGGCCGGCGGCCGGCCCGCCCGTCCCATCCGCCACTTCACACCAAAAGCCATGAACCGGACAGCCGCGACCGGGGCGGGGCCGGACGGGCCCGGTGGTGCGCCGTCCGGGTCACGGGCGAAGTCCCGGAGTGACCTGACGCACCCGTGATCGAAGGGCCTCCCGCTGGTACCCTGGGCGCGACCGCCGAGCCCGCTCGGGAGAGTCCCCGACAGTGAAAACCACTGGTCGGGGCGCCGAAGGAGCAACTCCTCCCCGGAATCTCTCAGGCATCCGTACCGTGTGGGATAGGTCACTCTGGAAAGCAGGGCAGGACTGCGGGCGAGGGAGCCGGCGGCCACCACCCTCACCGACGGTGCAAGCCGGCGGCGCGCCCACCGCGTGCCGCGCGGGTGAAGCTCTCAGGTCCCGATGACAGAGGGGGAGGCCTGTCGGGTCCGCCCGCCCAGGCCCGTCCGCTGTTGTCCGCAGCGGCGGAAGCCGTACGGGCGTGCGTACCCCCGCCGGTCCGTGACCAGGAGGCCTCGACCACCATGAACGCCCAGCCGAACGCGGGACGCCCCACCGGCGCCTCGACCCTCACCGAGCTTGAGCTGGCCAGCCCCTTCGAGAACCGCCACATCGGCCCCGACGCCGCCGCGCAGGAGAAGATGCTGGCGCAGGTCGGCTACGGCTCGCTGGACGAGCTCGCCGCCACCGCCGTGCCCGAGGCGATCCGCTCCATCACCGCCCTGGACCTGCCCGGTGGCCGCAGCGAGGCACAGGTCCTCGCCGAGCTGCGCGAGCTGGCCGGCCGCAACCAGGTGCTCCAGCCGATGATCGGCCTGGGCTACTACGGCACCTTCACCCCGCCGGTGATCCTGCGCAACGTCCTGGAGAACCCGGCCTGGTACACCGCCTACACGCCGTACCAGCCGGAGATCTCGCAGGGCCGCCTGGAGGCGCTGCTCAACTTCCAGACCCTGGTCTCGGACCTGACCGGTCTGCCCACCTCCGGCTCCTCGCTGCTGGACGAGGGCACCGCGGCCGCCGAGGCGATGGCGCTGGCCCGCCGCGTCACCAAGGTCAAGGGCGGTGTCTTCCTGGTCGACGCCGAGACCCTCCCGCAGACGATCGCGGTGATCGAGACCCGTGCCGAGCCGACCGGTGTCGAGGTCGTCGTCGCCGACCTCTCCGCGGGCATCCCCGCCGAGATCGCCGAGCGCGGCGTCTTCGGCGTGCTGCTCCAGTACCCGGGCGCCACCGGTGTGGTCCGCGACCTCACCCCCGTCATCGAGCAGGCCCACGGCCTCGGCGCGATCGTCGCCGTCGCCGCCGACCTGCTGGCGCTGACCCTGCTGAAGTCCCCGGGCTCGCTCGGCGCCGACATCGCCTGCGGCACCTCGCAGCGCTTCGGTGTGCCGATGGGCTTCGGCGGCCCGCACGCCGGCTACCTGTCGGTGCGCGCCGAGTACGCCCGCTCGCTGCCCGGCCGCCTGGTCGGCGTCTCCGTCGACGTCGACGGCAACCGCGCCTACCGCCTGGCGCTGCAGACCCGCGAGCAGCACATCCGCCGCGAGAAGGCCACCAGCAACATCTGCACCGCCCAGGTGCTGCTCGCCGTCATGGCCTCGATGTACGCCGTCTACCACGGTCCGGACGGCCTGGCCGACATCGCCCGCCGCACCCACCGCTACGCCGCCGCCCTCGCCGAGGGCCTGCGGGCCGGCGGCGTGGAGCTGCTGCACGGCGAGTTCTTCGACACCGTCACCGCCGTCGTGCCCGGCCGGGCCGCCGCGATCGCCGAGGCCGCGCGCGCCCACGGCATCAACGTCCACCAGGACGGCGAGGACCGGATCTCGGTCTCCACCGACGAGACCACCACCCGCGAGCACCTGGCGGGCGTCTGGGCCGCGTTCGGCGTCGAGGGCGTGGAGGTCGCCGAGGGCGCCGACGCGCTGCCGGCCGCGCTGCTGCGCGAGGACGAGTACCTGACCCACCCGGTCTTCCACAGCCACCGCTCCGAGACCGCCATGCTGCGCTACCTGCGCCGCCTGTCGGACCGCGACTACGCGCTGGACCGCGGCATGATCCCGCTGGGCTCCTGCACGATGAAGCTCAACGCGACCACCGAGATGGAGCCGGTGACCTGGCCCGAGTTCGGCCAGCTGCACCCGTTCGCGCCGATCGACCAGGCCCAGGGCTTCCTGACCCTGATCCGTCAGCTGGAGCAGCAGCTCGTCGAGGTGACCGGCTATGACGCCGTCTCGATCCAGCCGAACGCGGGCTCCCAGGGTGAGCTGGCCGGCCTGCTGGCCGTCCGCGCCTACCACCACGCCAACGGCGACACCCAGCGTGACGTCTGCCTGATCCCGTCCTCCGCGCACGGCACCAACGCGGCCTCCGCCGTGATGGCCGGCATGCGCGTGGTCGTGGTCAAGACCCTGGTCGACGGCGACGTCGACGTGGACGACCTGAAGGCCAAGATCGAGCAGCACCGCGACCAGCTCGCCGTGCTGATGGTCACCTACCCGTCCACCCACGGCGTGTACGAGACCGAGATCACCGACATCTGCGCGGCGGTGCACGAGGCCGGCGGCCAGGTCTACGTGGACGGCGCCAACCTGAACGCCCTCGTCGGCCTCGCCAAGCCGGGCAAGTTCGGCGCGGACGTCTCGCACCTGAACCTGCACAAGACCTTCTGCATCCCGCACGGCGGCGGCGGCCCGGGCGTCGGCCCGGTCGCGGTGCGCGCGCACCTCGCGCCGTACCTGCCGAACCACCCGCTCCAGGCGGAGGCGGGCCCGGCCACCGGTGTCGGCCCGATCTCGGCCGCGCCGTGGGGCTCGGCGGCCATCCTGCCGATCTCCTGGGCGTACGTCCGGCTGATGGGCGGCGAGGGCCTCAAGCGCGCCACCCAGGTCGCGGTGCTGAACGCCAACTACATCGCCAAGCGCCTGGCCCCGCACTTCCCGGTGCTCTACACCGGCCCCGGCGGCCTGGTGGCGCACGAGTGCATCATCGACCTGCGCCCGCTCACCAAGGAGACGGGCGTGACGGTGGACGACATCGCCAAGCGCCTGATCGACTACGGCTTCCACGCGCCGACGATGTCCTTCCCGGTGGCCGGCACGCTGATGATCGAGCCGACCGAGTCCGAGGACCTGCACGAGATCGACCGGTTCTGCGACGCGATGATCGAGATCCGGGCCGAGATCGAGAAGGTCGGTTCGGGCGAGTGGGCGGCCGAGGACAACCCGCTGCGCAACGCCCCGCACACCGCCGCCACGCTGGCCGGCGACTGGGCGCACGGCTACTCGCGGCAGGAGGCGGTCTTCCCGGCGGGCGTGAACCCGGCGGACAAGTACTGGCCGCCGGTCAGCCGGATCGACGGCGCGTACGGCGACCGCAACCTCGTCTGCTCCTGCCCGCCGCTGGACGAGTACGGCGTCTGACGTAGGGCGTCCCACGGACGGTGTCCGTGGAGGACGACAGGTGGCAGGGCCCCGGGGGGGGGGGGGCGCCGCTGGGGGGGGGGGGGGGGGTGCGCGG